>CAKZOY010000434.1 GCA_937138275.1 uncultured Chloroflexota bacterium | reverse complement strand
CTACCCACTACCCACTACCCACTACCCACTGCCTGCTCCCTGCTCCCTGCGACGTGCGACTTGCGCCGTGTCACTCCCCAAAGACCCGCGCCAGGAAGGCCACGCGGCGTTTTTTAGCGTCCACCAGGTTCTCCGTCTTCAGGAATCCGTGCCCCTCGTCGGGGTAGAGGACGAAATCGCATTCCTTCCCCAGCGCCTGCAGGACGTCCCGCGCCTGGATGGACTCGCTCGCCGGACAGCGGGGATCGTTGGCCCCGCAGATGAGTTGCACCGGAGCGGTGATCCGGTCCAGGAAGAAAAACGGCGACCGTTCGTAGTACCGGTCCCGGTCCTTCTCCGGATCGCCGAAGTTCTCCCGGTCCCACTGCTGCAGGTCTTCCCGTTCGCTGGCGTATTCGGTGAACCAGTTCAGGAACGGCACCACGGCCGACCCCGCCGCCCAGCGGTCCGGGTACCCGGTCAGGGCGGTCATCGTCAAGTAGCCGCCGTAACTGACCCCGGTGACGGCGATGCGGGCCGGGTCGGCCAGTCCCTCCCGGACCAGATAGTCCGCCCCGGCGACGACGTCGCGGGTATCGCCGCCGCCCAGGTCAAAGCGGTTGGCCAGTTGCCACTCCCGCCCGTAGCCTGTAGAGCCGCGATAGTTGGGTGCCAGCACCACCCACCCCCGGCCGACCATATGCTGGATCAGCGGGTCCCAGCAGACGCGCGAAAGCCACGTCGGGCCGCCGTGGACGTAAATGACCGCCGGGGGCTTCCGGTCGGTGGAGCGGGGACGGTAGAGGAGCGCGGGGACGTTCAGCCCATCCAGGCTGGGATACCAGACCTCTTCCGGCATCACGAACGGCACGTCCCGAAATTCCGGCGGCAGGGATTGGGTCAGCGGGCGGGGTGAGGCGCCGTCCAGAGGAAAGTACCAGAGGTCCGGTGGACGGCGCGGGTTCTCAAAGACGAAGAGCAGGCCGGCGCCGTCGGGAGTGAAGCGGGGCCGGGAGTGGATGCCCGCCTCCAGGCAGAGGGTGCGCGTGTCCCCCGAACGGAGATCCATCACTTCCAGCCAGGTGACCGGCCCCCGGCCATGGACCCAGGTCAGGCGATGACCGTCCGGGGACCAGACGGGGCGCTCCCGATCTCCGTCCCCGTCCGTCTGCCAGACCAGGCGGCCTGAAGCCAGGTCGTAGAGGGCGATCTGGAAGACGCCGTCCCGTTCGGCGGAGAGGGCCAGTTGAGCACCGTCGGGCGACCAGGCCGGATGTCTGGTACATAGCGGGCGACCGCCCTCGGCGACCGCATAGGGTGGGCCGCCGTCGGCGGGGACGATGAAAATGCCGGTATCCTGCCCCCGGGTATGGCAGACGACGGCGAGATGGCGGCCGTCCGGCGACCAGGTGACTTCCAGGTCGGAGTACGGAAGGGCGAGGACCGGGCGGGCAGGCCCGCCGTCCACGGGCATCACGCAGGTATCCATCCGGCCGGAGCGGTTGGAGATGAAGGCGATGTGGGTACCGTCGGGCGACCAGGCGAAGGACGGGTCTATCCGGTCGGGGGTGTCGGGGGTCAGGTTGGTATGGCGGCCGGTCTGGGGGTCGTAGAGGTAGATATCGTACTGCTCGCCGCCGTCCAGGTCCAGGGCGTAGGCCAGATGGCGGCCATCGGGAGACCCGCGGGGGGCGAATTTGGCCCCAGGCCCCTCGGTGACCGGACACGGATCGGCACTTCCGTTCGTCGGGAGCAGATGTATCTCCCACTGCCCGGTACGGTTCCAGGAAAAAGCGACCCGCGCCCCGTCGGGGGAAACGTCGTATTCTTCATCTACGAAGGGGATGCGGAGCAGGGCATCCAGGTCCGGAATGGCGGGAAGTGGATGGGAGTTCATCGTCTGTCTCCTTGAACGGTTCTGGTTACAGGTCCAGCGGGCTACGGACGGCCAGACCGCCGCGCTGAAGGACGTGGGTGTAGATCATCGTGGTGCGGACGTCTTTGTGGCCGAGGAGTTCCTGGACGGTACGGATGTCGTATCCTGCCTCCAGGAGGTGCGTGGCGAAGGAATGGCGGAAGGTGTGGGGGGTGACGTGTTTCTCTATTCCGGCCGTTCTGGCCGCCTGGCGGA
>CAKZOY010000433.1 GCA_937138275.1 uncultured Chloroflexota bacterium | reverse complement strand
GCCAGTGTCGCCATCAAACTTTTCGTGAACGAACCCCTCTCCGACCGCGCCGATGAATCTATGGTGCAGCGCCTGGTTTCTGCAGGCTTTGATGTCCGCTCACTTGCCGGATGGCCGTGAAACCTTATCTCGTAGCACTGCGATGAGACAATTTTACGTCGCCGAACGCACCTGAACCAATTGAGGCTCCTCTCCAGCCCGCCAGATAAACTCCACATTGACCGCTCCACCCCACGCCTCCGCGACCTGGAGAACCAGGGATGCCAGATGGCGAGCTTCTTCTTCGGTCAGGGGAGGCTCCGTCGGAGAATCTACAGAGGTCATATAGCCCTGCGGCCCGGTGACCCGAATCTGCGGAGGCAACATCTGCTGGGTGTACAGGTTCTCCCCGTCCACGCAATAGAGATCGCCTCCATAGCCCCCCACAACAGTCTCCCCGGCACCGTATGATACCTGAATAAGGGCCCCGGACATCTTCGGGATAGGAGAGTGGCTGAAGACGACGCCGGAGCGGTCCTGAGCGGTGATCGGTTCCATCGGCTGGAGGATTACCGCCATTCGGGGCAAGGGGACCTTTCGTTGAGCACAATAGGCCAGAACTTCCCGCCGGAAATTAGACGACCACACAGCCCGGATCGCTTCCCAGAGGGGACGCCCACCGGGGACGGAGAGCAACGAGAGAAATTGTCCCGCGAAACTCTGCCCAGGACGATCTTCCACCGTTGCCGAAGAGCGGACAGCCCACTGGTGGGGCATTATGACCAGTTTTTCCAGTTCCCTCCCAACCGCATCCGGAAGAATCGCCTCCGCCAACCGCTCCGTCAGTATGCGACGACGAGTTTCTACCTCTTCCAGTACCTGCTGGATTTGCCCCCACTCGTCCCCCACATCATAGATTGCCTTTACCAGGCCAGTGATCAGGTCCTGGAGGCCCATCCGCTGAACGGCGAGAGCAAAAGCCGTCGTGCTGAGCACCCATGTCGGCGGGGTCGGAAATCCTCTGGACGCCAGCCAGTACAGGCCATACCCCTTTCCACCGACGGCCTCTATCGGTGGCAAAGGGTGCTCTGTA
>CAKZOY010000432.1 GCA_937138275.1 uncultured Chloroflexota bacterium | reverse complement strand
ATCCTTGCATCCTTGTCTACTTACCCAACCATCCCCACAGCCCAGTTGCCAGCGCCAGCGCGGTCAGGATGACCACCCCGTAGGTAACCACTTTGCGCATCGTCTGGCTCTCGCTGGCGCGGACGGTGGCGCAGCCGACGATGATTTTGGCCGGGGCGAAGGTGCTCCCGACCGCCGCGCCCGCCGTCTGGGCGGCCAGGGCCAGGATGGGGTTCAGCCCGGCAAGGGTTGCTGCCTGCTGCTGGAATGCGCCGAAGACGACGTTGGAGTTGGTGTTGGAGCCGGTCATAAAGGCGCCCAGCGCGCCGATGAACGGCGAGGCCAGGAGAAGTGCCCGTCCCGCCAACCGGCTCACGCCCTCGGCCAGGATGTAGGTCATTCCGGCGTGTTCCATCGTCACGGCCATACCGACCATGGTGATGATGCCGATGGTGGCGGGCAGGGCGCGGCGCAGGACGTCCCGCCCGATGCGGCGCAGCGCGCCTGGCCTGTACCGTCGCTGCCGGGCGTAGAGGACGGCGGTGAGAAGGGACGCGTAGACCAGCAGGGCGCCGGCGTGTCCAAAGACGGAGATGCCGGTGGTGAACCCGGCGGGGGTTCGCCAGCCGCGCGCGGTGGCCAGTTCCGGGACGGCGACGCGGAGCATAACACGGTTCAGGGCGTCCTCTACCGGCGGCAGGAGTTGGGCGGCGAAGATCATGGCGATGAGGATGCCGTAGGGGACCAGCGCCCAGATCAGCGGCATGCGGGCGGGCGGGTCGGGGATGGTAGACAGGTCGGGGCGACGGCGGCGGGCCCAGACGACGCCCACAGCGATCCCTGCCAGGGAGCCGCACAGCCCGCCGATAGCCCACATCCGCGCCCGGACGACCAGGTACTGAACCCCGGCCATTGCCGTCCCGATGAGGAGCATCGGGACCAGTCCGTGGCGCAGAGTGCGGGGGCCGCCTGCGGCCCAGAGGACGCCTGCGCCGCAGAGAAAGCAGGCCAGTCCCAGAAGCAGGGCAGATGGAGGGCCCAGTTCTTCCCCCGGCCGTCCCGATGCGGCCATCAGTGCGTAGAACGAGGAGCCCAGGGAGCCGAAGGTGACCGACCAGCCGTGGCCGACGGACGGGATGACGACCGCTGCCACGGTGGGAAAGCCCAGGCTCAGGAACAGGGGGGAGAGGACAGCCACCGGTACGCCGAATCCGCCCACGCCCTGCAGGAAGGAGCAGAAAGCCCAGCCGAGGATGAGGGCCTGCAGGGCCCGGTCCGAGGTCAGGCGGGGGAGGTCCAGGCCGATGGCGGCGACGGCTCCGGCCTCATCGGTGACCCGGTAGAAGAGCAGGGCGGCCCAGATGATGTAGAGAACGAAGAGGGTGAAGAAAAGGCCGCGCCCCTGGGCCCAGAAGAGGACGTCCGTCCCGGCGCCGAAGCGCAGAGCGGCAATGATGAGGGCCAGCACCCAGCCGACGGGGCCGGCCCGTGTCCCACTCCAGCGCAGGCCGACCATCAGGCCCAGGATGGCGGCGATAGGCGTGAAGGCGAGGAGCCAGTCCAGCAGGAAGGCCATCGCTTACCCCAGGGCGGTGTCCAGAATCATCATGACCAGGAAGCCGATGATGACTCCCCAGGTCCCCTCCATCTCAAAGCCGCGGCTGTGGGTTTCGGGGATGATTTCGTCGGAGACGACGTAGAGCATGGCGCCTGCGGCGAAGCCCATCGCCCAGGGCAAAAGGGCGTGCATCGCGGTGACGGCGATCACTCCCAGAAGCCCGGCCAGCGGTTCGGCCATCCCCGAACCAAGGGCGTAGAGGAGGGCGCGGCCGCGCGGCCACCGTTCCCGCACCAAAGGAAGAGCCACCGCCAGCCCTTCGGGCATATTCTGCAGGGCGATGGCGGCCATCAGGGCGAGCGCCTCCGGGAGATGGCCAGAGCCAAAGCCCACGCCCACTGCTAACCCTTCGGGGAAATTGTGCAGGGTGATGGCGATAATGAGCAGCCAGACGCGGCGGAGGTGGGAAGCGGGACCCTCCGCCCCCTTGATGAAGTGGGTGTGGGGAAGGCGGTGGTCCAGAAAGGCCAGGAAGAGGGCACCGATGAGGATTCCGCCCCCGGCTGGAAGTACTCCGCCCCACTCAATGGCCGGGAGGATCAGGCTGAAAGCGGTGGCCGCCAGCATTACACCCGCCGCAAAGCCCAACAGAGCATCCATCAGCCGCTCCGGCACCTGCCGGGTGAAAAGCACCGGGAGTGCACCGACGCCGGTGGCGAAGCCGGTGATCAGGGTGCCGACAACACCCATCAGGATGAGGTTTTCGCCGAATAGTTGGTGGAATATGTGTTCCATAGCGGGGATAAGTATGACAGAAGGTGGGGATTCTGTCAAGTGGGAATGGGGTGCTGGGTATTGGGTATTGGGGATTGGGGACTAGCCACCTGACACTTTTGGCTCATATCCAGACCTCGTGCAGGCAGGGTCTGGCCTTAGCGCCCCCTCATCCCCCTGGCCCCCTTCTCCCCCGCCGCAGCGGGGGAGAAGGGGGAAAAGAGGGCAAGGCTTGTCCTTGCCCTTACCTCCCCGTGGGGTTGTAGGGGCGGACGATCCGTCCGCCCTCGACGGGGAGGGGGTAAGGGGGAGGGGCAAATGAAACCAGCATAGAACTGGGCGATCAGGTTTATCACTACCCATCGGAGTGACCACCCACGAGCCGAACCGCAGTTTATTTTCAGACCAGAGACGCGGAGGGCACAGAGGTGATGAAATTCTTCGTGCCCTTTGTGCCGTCCTTTGTGCTCTTTGTGGTGATTAGGAAAAACCAGAGAGAGATGCAAAGGGTTCTATTGTCTCTCCGGGAACCCTCTGTGTCCTCTGCGTCTCGGCGGTGAAAAATATGCGCGGCTGAACAGTTACCCTTGATTTATATGAGCCCGGGTCTTATCGGTTGGAGACCACTGCCGTACCCTGGGCAATCGCCGGGCTGGATTCCGCAGGCCGAAGGACTTTGCGGTTCCACCAGAGCCAGAGGCCGATATCGCCATCCAGGTCCTCCGGGCTCCGGGGGGCAAAGACCAGGGTCGTCGGGCGGCCTTCCGTCCCGAAATCTCCCAGGCGGAGGACGACCGGCCGCGCGCCGTAGCGGGTGAGGGGGTACTGGGGGCCCAGGACGGTCAGCCCGGTGCGAACTCGGGGGTCCACCGCGGCCAGGGCAGCGGTCCAGGGGCCTTCGGCAGGGAGACCCATCCGCACCGCCACCGCTCGCGCGTAGTGCATCAGGGTATCCTCCGCATAGCGGCGTGGGCCGGAGAGGTGAATTTGTTCCCAGCCGCCGTTGTAGGCCGCCAGCGCCAGGTAGATGTCCCCCCGGGCCTGCCGAATGACGATGGAGAGGGTCCGCGTGCCCCAGAAGACGTTCAGGGCGGGGTCTTCCAGTTCCTTCGCCGAGGGGCGCCAGGAGAATCCCTTCTCTTTGGGCATTACCCCCATCAGCCCGACGGCCCCTGCCGGACTATGGAGGTGCGGCCGTCCCAGCGATTCGGTCCAGATCACCGCCGCAATCATGTCCGGGTCTATCCCGCGCCGGTTCGCCTCCTCCAGGATAATGGCCTCCCAGCGGATGACGGCCGGGTGCCAGTAAGGGGAGAGAACCGATTGGGCATCCGGGGCGGCGGGGTCCGGCGGGTCGGCAAGGACGGGCTGAGGCAGAAGAGATGTCGCTCCGATCAGGATAAGCAGGGCAGTTCCGGCAATCCGGAGCATCAGGGCGGTGGTCATATGTCCAGGATCACTTTCCATACTTATGGTTACCCCTTATGGCAATTTTGTGGCCCTTATCCCTCTCTGGTCTGAAGCCAGAGAGATCGGTTGCAACGGTGTCTTCATGGCGAACAGGCCGTCAATTTTTGCCAGAACCAGCGCGGCATAGTGAACATAGCCTGGTGAGTGCGGCCATCGTAATAGCGAAGTTTCTCCCGATTGCAGCGCTGGAGGAGGCGTTCCTCCACGTCTTCTGGTGTCAGGTCGCGGGGGTCATATGTATCGGATGCGACGATGAAGCCCCAGGACTCGGCGAAAGAGGTGATCTGGATGGAGCACGGGGCCAGGTGGCGAAAAACCGAGTCCATCGTCTGGTAGATTCGGGCGAAAAGGTCCAGTTCGGAAATGCCAGTGCTCCCGGCCTGATTGACCAGAATCCCGCCCGGGCGGAGGCGCCGACGCATCGCCTGGAAAATCTCCTCGTTGCCCATCGCTTCGGCCGGAGTACCCGGCACCGGATCGGTGACGTCACAGATAATCACATCAAACAGTTCTTCTTCCTTCTGCAAATAGCGCACCGCGTCGTCTATAATCAGGGTCGTTCGCGGGTCATCAAAAGCACCGTCGCTCCACTCTGGGAGGAAGCGACGGCAGGCTTCCACTACCTGGGGGTCAATCTCCACCATCACCACCCGTTCCACGGTGCGGTGGCGCAGGACCTCGCGCAGGGTTGCTCCCTCGCCACCGCCGAGGATCAGCACTGTCCGGGGGTTGGGGTGGGTGGTCATCGCCGGATGGACCAGCGCTTCGTGGTAAATAAACTCTTCTATTTCGGTGGACTGAATGCGGCCGTCCAGAATGAGGCAACGGCCGAAGGCCTCGGTATCCAGAATTTCTATTTGCTGGTAAGCGGAACGCGCGGAGTAAAGGACGTCTTTTACCCGCAGCAGCACGGCGGCGCTGGGGTTGGTGTAGTCCAGGAAAAGCCAATCCGATGGGGGCTGCAAACCCCAACGGAATGTAGCGATAGGACTCGGCGGTTCCGGGTCGGATTCACTCATCAGTGGGTGTTCTCCTCTGCCGATAATCAAACAAAACGCGCTTCTGGCCTCCAGGGCTTCTATGATGTAAGCAGCAGCCCGCATAGGGTCGGTATGGCCGCAGGTGTAGATATCTGCGGAGGCGTATCCGTATTCCGGCCAGGTGTGAATGGCGAGGTGGGATTCTCCCACGACCACCACACCACTGACTCCCTGCGGGGAGAACTGGTGAAAACGCGAATCTATAATGGTTGCGTTCGCCTGTCTTGCTGCTTCTAACAGTATCCGTCTGACCTCGGGGAGGTCATTAATTACTGTGGGGTTACACCCCCTCAATTCCAGCAAGTAATGCACCCCGAGGGGCTGCACCATTTCTCACCTCCCTTTACTGAAGATTTCAGGTTGGGCTGTGGAGGATGGCAACCATCCTCGTTCTCACCTCCCCCTGGATAGAGATGAAGGTCTCTTTCATTCTACCTCCAGGCCCACCAGGCGGGCCCAGGGGCCGTGGATGCCGTCGTCGGTGACGCCGTAGTAGATGCGCAACTTACCGTCTTCCCGCTGGGCCAGGTCGTAGCGCACCTGCCCGCCGCGCTCGCGCCGACGGATCAGGGCGATGTCTCCATCCCACTGGAGTTGGTCCGGGTCTGTGGGATGGTCCTCGGCCTGGGTGATGGCGTAGTGCCACAGCCGCCGCGCCGATTTCCGGGTGACGTTGGTGACCACGTTGCCGTTGCGCAGGTCACGCATCGTGTGGTAGAGGACGCCCTGCCGCTCCTCGGTGGCGATGATCTCCACGCCGGTGCGCGGGGGCTCCACACGGCCGGGGCCCGGTTTCTCCTCCCCCTCCGCAGGCGCGGCCACCGTCCGCCGGACCAGGCTCACAATCTCATCCCGCACCGCGAGACTGGTTTCCGCCTCGCTGCGGACGTAGATTTTGTTATCGTCAATCGCATAGGGCGGGTCGGTGCCCCGGGGTACCAGGACCCGCACCACTTTCTTGCCCTGCGTCTCCTGCACGTCCGCGGTCACGGTAAGGGGCGGGGTGATCCGTCGGGCGACTTCAGCCTGGATTGCCTCTATGGCCTGGCGCGGATTCCCAACCCCCACCGGCGGCTGCTTCGGGTCGGCGCCGACGCCGATATAGAGGGTGCCCCCATTGGTGTTGGCAAACGCGCAGATGTCGCAGAGGATGGCGTACAGGAAGCCCCCCCGGCGGCTGAACCGCTCGTGAAAGTCCTGCACAATGGTGGGACCCTCTTCGCGGGCCGCCTGGATGTAGTCAAAGGGCGCTTTGGTCGCCGGGCGGAAGGGACGGGTGAGGGTGAAGTCGTTGCTCAGGAAAACGTCCCGCAGGGCCTGGAAACTGACCTCCGGCAGGAGCACTTCCGTCACCCGGTCGCCGACGCCCAGGTTGCGCGGGTCGTTCGGGTCGCGGGTCAGACGATGGGCGTCGGAGCCCTGGATGCAGCGCATTCGGCGCGGGTATTCGGGCTTGGAACCGTCAAAGAAGCGGGCCGTCGTCCGGGGCCCTTTTTTGTCCAGGTCGGTCACCTCCAGCGCGTGGAGGTTGGGGTCCTGGGTATAGGCGATGCGGGTCTGCCCGCCGAAGTCAAAGCCGCGCATCGCCACGCCGTTGGCCGAATTGGCATGGGCGGCGATGACGATCCCCCCGGCCTCGGCGATCGTCCGGTACGCGGTGAGCACGTCGGTGGTCGCCCCGACCTCCACACTCCCCTGGTCCAGTTTCTCCAGCGGGATGTTCAGGCGGCGCAGGAGGAACTCCAGTTCCCGCAGGTCGGTCTCCGGACTGAAGATGCCCAGGATGTGAAAACCGAAGGTGGCGGTGAATTCAAAGCCGGGCAGGACCAGAATTTTCGCCAGGAGTCGGCGGTATTCGCTCAGGCGCTCTTTTTCGTCTTTCTGCAGACGGCCCAGTTGCTCCAGCAACTCCAGGTGACGGATTTCCTCCCGCATCCGCCGGTATCCGGCTACGGTATTGTGGTCGGTGAAGGCGATGATATCCAGCCCTTTCGCCTCCGCCTGGCGCAGGATGTCCAGGTAGGAGACGTTGGGCTCCTGGTAGTCGGCGGAGGCGGGGGTGTGGAGGTGCAGGTCCACCCGCCGCCACTGGGACTGGCTTCGGGGTTTTCGTTTTCGGGCCATCACTTTTCCGCCGATGTGAGGAGGTTGCGGATCATCTGGACCATTTCATCCGGGATGAAAGGCTTCGGGATGAAGCAGGTGGCCCCAGCGTTCATGCACTGGTTCTGGTAATCCATCCCAGAAGTCATCACCACAGGGATGTGGGCCATTTCCTGTTCCTGGCGCATCTGGCGGACCAGGTCCAGAGTTTCCCGCCCATGGATACGCACATCCATCAGGATAACGTCCGGCTGAATTTGCTGGATGGTGGGCAGGATGTCGTTGTAGCGCTGCGCCACGGTTACCTCAAAGCCTTCCAGTTCAAAGAGGAAACGTAGCAGGCGGCCCATGTGTGGGTCATCATCCACGATGACGAGTTTATTCATCCTGAGTCCCCTTTCTCCTCTTCTTTGGGAGGGGTATCGGTTGGATCCGGGTGACGGTCGGGTTCCAGGGCCGCTTCAAACACTTCGTCCACCCGGCTGACCAGGACGAACTTGAGGGCTTTGCGGACTTCGGCGGGGACTTCGGTCAGGTCCTGTTCGTTCTGCTTGGGCAGGATCACGGTTTTCAGGCCGGCGCGATGGGCAGCCAGGACTTTCTCCTTGATGCCACCGACGGGGAGGACCTGGCCGCGCAGGGTGATCTCGCCGGTCATCCCCACGTCGGGGCGGACTTTGCGGCCAGTGAGCAGGGAGACCAGGGCGGTGGCAATGGTGACGCCTGCCGAAGGGCCGTCCTTGGGGATGGCACCGGCCGGGACGTGGATGTGGATGTCCATTTCGTCAAAGAAGTGCTCCGGAATGCCCAGGTTTTTGGCGTTGGCGCGCACGTAACTGAGGGCGGCGTGGGCCGATTCTTTCATCACATCGCCCAGTTGACCGGTGATCTGGAAGCCCTTTTTGCCGGACATCCGGGTGGCTTCAAAGAACATGATGTCGCCGCCGGTGGGGGTCCAGCCCAGACCGGTGGCAACGCCCGGAATCTCGGTGCGCAGGGCGGTTTCCGAGAAGAAGCGCGGGCGACCCAGATATTTGGGAATGCTGCGCGAGGTGATGCGCACCGGGGTCTTCCCGTTCCCCTCGGCGATGGCTGTAGCGACTTTCCGGCAGATGCGGCCGATCTGCCGTTCCAGGTTGCGGACGCCGGCCTCCCGGGTGTACTCCCGGATAATGCGCAGGATGGCCCCATCGGTGAAGGTGATTTCGTCCTGCTGCAGACCGTTCTCCCGCCGCTGGCGGGGGATCAGGTAGCCCTGGGCGATGCGCACTTTCTCCAGTTCGGTGTACCCGGAGAGTTCCAGAATCTCCATCCGGTCCCGCAGCGGTGCGGGGATGGGGTCCAGCAGGTTGGCTGTGGTGATGAACATGACCTTGGAGAGGTCAAACGGCACATCCA
Source organism: uncultured Chloroflexota bacterium (assembly GCA_937138275.1). GTDB lineage: Bacteria > Chloroflexota > Anaerolineae > B4-G1 > DUEL01 > SpSt-77. Next base: position 2,015 of record CAKZOY010000432.1, on the reverse strand, counting down.
GGTAGTGGTCGCGGAACTCCCGGTTCTGTTCCGGGTCCAGCACCTCCAGCAACGCCGCGGCCGGATCGCCGCGGAAGTCCATACCGATTTTGTCCACCTCGTCCAGCATGAAGACGGGGTTCTTGGTACCGGCGCGCCGCAGGGCCTGGATGATGCGGCCGGGGAGCGCGCCGATGTAGGTGCGGCGGTGGCCACGGATTTCGGCCTCATCCCGCATGCCCCCCAGGGACTGGCGAATGAACTGGCGCCCCAGGGCGCGGGCGATGGATTGCCCCAAACTGGTTTTGCCCGTTCCGGGCGGTCCGACGAAGCAGAGGATGACGCCCTCCCGCTCGCGGCGAATCTGGTCGGTGGACTCCTCTTCTTCCAGACCGGCGCGCTTGCGCTCTTCTTTGAGTTTGCGCACCGCCAGATACTCCAGGATGCGCTCCTTGATCTCTTCCAGGTCGTAGTGGTCCTCGTCCAGCACCTTGCGGGCGTGGGCGATATCCAGGTTGTCCTCCGTCTCCACGTTCCAGGGGAGGTTGACCAGCCAGTCCAGGTAGGTGCGGATGACGCCGTACTCGGCTGCCGCAGTGGGGAGTTTGCTGAGCCGGTCCAGTTCCCGGCGGGCCTCCTTCTCCGCCTCCTCCGGCATCCCGGCCTCTTCTATCTTGCGGCGGAACTCCTCTACCTCCATCTGCTGTTCGCTGGCCTCGCCCAGTTCCCGCTGGATGGCCTTGAGTTGCTCCCGCAGGAAGTACTCCCGCTGGGCCTTTTCCACTTCGGACTGGGCCTCGCTCTGAATCTTGCGCCCCAGTTCCACCACTTCCAGTTCTTTGGTCAGCAGGGCCAGGAGGAAGTGGAGTTTCTCGCGGGTGCTATCCAGTTCCAGCAGCCGCTGGGCGTCCTCCAGGTTCATCCGGATGTGGGTGGCGATGGCGTAGGCCAGTTGCAGGGGATTCTCGGCGTTGATCGCCATCAGCATCAGTTCTTCCGGCACCGCGGGCAGGAGTTCCGCCAGGCGACGGAAGGTATCCATGATGGTCCGCTGCAGGGCTTCAATCTCTATCCCCTCTTCAATCTGTTCCGGGATTTCCCGCACGCGGGCGATCAGGTACGGTTCTGTAGCGATGAACTCTTCTATCCGGATGCGCCGCAGGCCCTGCATAATCAGGGTGATGGTCTCGTCGGGCGCCTTGAAGAGGCGGTGGACGATGGCGGTGGTCCCGATCCGGTAGACATCCTCCGGGCCGGGCTCGGGCAGTTCGGGGTTTTTCGCCGCCACCAGTCCGATCACCCGCTTGCCCACCACGGCGTCGTCCACCAGCCGGATGGAGCGGGGCTGGCCCACGCGGATGGGCACCGCGGTCATGGGATAAACGACCAGGCCGCGCAGCGGGAGGATGGCGATCTCCTCCGGAGTGCGAAAGTCCTCCGGTCTACCGGGGCCGCCTCCTTCCTGCCGGCCGGGCCGGGGAATAGCAGGAATATTGAACGAACGGAAAAAGTCTTCCAGAGGTCCCATTGTCATTTAGACTCCTCAATCTGTTTTCCTGGGGTCACTGTTCGGACCCGACACGCAGGGGGACGGGGGATGAAGACCCGCAAGAAGCCGGCCTCGTAGGTCGCTTCCACACAGTCCGGGTCCGCGATCCAGGGTAGCCATACCTCCACGTGAAACTCACCGTAGCCGATTTCCATCTGATAGTACGTTTGTTTGGGCTCCGGGTCCTGGCGCAAGCCTCCGATGACCAGACGGCGCTCGTCCAGGGTGATGGAAAAATCCTCGGCGCGCATTCCGGCGATCTCCATTCTCACCACCACCCCTTCGTCATTTTCGTAGACATCGGTGGGTGGCTGCCAGGGGCGCGCCGGGCGAGGGGCCGCCCAACCGAGTGTCTGCCAGATCTCCGTCCGGGTTTGTAACCATTCAGGAACGTAAGGTCCGTGCTTTACGACCATCTCAACTACTCCTCGCATATCGCGTATCGCATATCCATATCGCATATCGCGTATCGCATATCGCATATCGC
>CAKZOY010000431.1 GCA_937138275.1 uncultured Chloroflexota bacterium | reverse complement strand
TCCCCCCTCCCCGTGGGGCCGTAAGGGCGGACGTTCTGTCCGCCCTCAATAAAGTACAACAGGGGTGCCGGATGAAGCCCTACCGCCGAATCGTCAGCCCCTCCGGCAGGCCGACGATGAACTGATGCTTGTTGTAGGGCATTGGAACGCCGCCGCCGAACCCGCTGGGGGTGTAGTACCAGTTGTCAAACACCTCGGCGTTGTAGACCACCACCCGCGCCGTGTAGTAGAGCGCGACCACTGGCAGGTCCTCGGCCAGAATGACCTGCATTCGGTTCACCGCCTGCCGCCGCTCCTCCGGGTCCAGCATAGAGACCTGCGCGCTAGACAGTTGATCAAATTCGGGATTCTGGTAGCCGCGAGCGCGGGAGAACCCCACCATCTTGCTCTGGCTGTGGAAAATCCGCCGCAACTGGTCCGGGTCGCTCCCCAGGCCGCCGAAGCCGGTGATGAGCATCTCGTAGTTCCCTTCCTTCGCGGCTGCGTCTATCGTCGCCTGGTCCATCGTGACCATTTCCACCTTCAGGCCGATGGCGTCAAACCCGGCCCGAAGAATCTCCGCCACCCGGGGCGAGGCCATAATCCAGTCGGGGGAGTAGGCCAACTGAATCGGAGTGCCATCGTACCCGGCCTCCGCCAGGAGTGCCTTCGCCTTCTCCAGGTCGTAGGGGTAATCGGGCACGCTGGGATTATAATACGGGTTGGACGGCGGGAGAAATCCCGGGTTTCCTTTGTCGCCGAAGCCCAGGAGCACCCGATCCAGAAGCGCCTGCCGGTCTATGGCGTGGGCGATGGCCCGCCGCACCCGCACATCCCGCAACGGCGTATCTTTTTCCAGATTGAAGTAGAGGAACATCCCCCACTCGCCCGGAGCCTGCTTGATCTGGAAGGGGTCCTGACGGAACGGAGCCAGGAACTCTTCGTTCACCCCGCCGAATTTGTCAAAGGCGGCGATGTCGCCGTTGAGGAGCGCCAACGACTCGTCGCTCACCGGCACGAACTCTATCCTCCGCACATACGGTTCGCCGAGGAAGAAGTCGGGATTGGCCTCGTAGAGGTACGTCCCCTCCTCCTTGCTGTACTTCACCAGCCGGTACGCGCCGGTGCCGATGAAAGCGTCCGGTTCAATGTAGGATTTGGGGTCGTCCACCTTCTCCCAGACGTGTTTGGGGATGATAAACATCGCCTCAGCCACCGTCTGCAGGAACGGGGCAAAGGGGCGCTTGAGGTGGATGGCTACCTGATGATCGCTCAACCTCGTCACCGACTCCACCTCCCCCAACTGGACCATAAACCAGCCGACGTCGGGGTGAGCCCGCCCGTACTCAAAGGTGAAGACGACGTCGTCGGCGGTGAAGGGTTCCCCGTCGTGCCAGCGGACGCCCTGGCGCAAGGAGAAGGTCCAGGTTTTTCTGTCGTCGGAGACTCGCCAGTCGGTGGCGAGCCAGGGGATGGTCTGACCGCTGGCATCCCGCCAACAGAGGGTGTCAAACAGGAGCGACGCGCGCATATAGCCGGGGCCGCGGTTGAAGCCGAAGGGGGTGGGATGGCCCCAGAATCCGCCGCCGGGCAACCGCAGGACCTCCACGAAGGCCGGCGGCACAGGAGTGGGCGTCGGCGGGACGGCGGTGGGGGCGGCTGTCGCCGGAGGCGGAACGGTCGCCGTCGGGGACGGCGCGACGCCCTGACAGGCCGTCAGCGCCACGGCGAAGATGAGGATAAGGGTGAACAGGATTTTACGGGTTGACATTTGTCTCCTCCTTAAGTTAGGTTTTTAGCGGGATTCGTGTAATTCGTGTAATCCGTGTCTCTCCTCCTTCAGGAGAAACGCCGGGGCGGCGTGGACCAGGGCGCGGGTGTGTTCGTGTTGCGGCGTCGTCACGATGTAACTCCCTGGCCCTTCCTCCACGATCTCGCCCTCGTGCATCACCACGATGCGGTCGGCGACCTTGCGCACCAGCGCCAGGTCGTGGGAGATGAGCAGCATCGCCATCCCCCGTTCGTTCTGGATGTGTTTGAGCAACTGGATCACTTTGGCCTGCTCACTGGGGTCCAGCATAGAGACCGGTTCGTCGGCGATGAGGAGTTTCGGCTCCAGGACCAGGGCGCGAGCGATGACCACCCGCTGGAGTTGCCCGCCGCTCAGTTCGTGGGCGCGCCGGTTCAGGAAAGCGGGAGAGGTCGGCAGGCCCACCGCCTCCAGCGCCTGGCGCACCTTCCCCTCCCGCTCCTGAGGAGTGCTGATCTCCTGGATGTCCAGCGGTTCGCGAACGATCTCATCCACCGTCAGGCGGGGACTGACCGCGTCAAAGGGGTCCTGGGGGATGTACTGGATGCGCCGCATCATGCGCTTGCGCTCCTCCCCACGGGCCGCCAGCAGGTCCCGTCCCTCCAGGACGACGGTCCCTGCATCGGGAGAGAGAAGCCCCACCAGGATGCGCCCCAGGGTCGTTTTGCCGGAGCCGGTTTCGCCGACCAGCGCCACCACTTCCCCTTCGCGGATTTCCAGCGTGGCCCGGCGCACCGCCTCCACTGCGCCGTTTTCCGAAGGGGACCGGCCGGACGGGCGACCGTCCACAAAAAAGACTTTGCGCACCCCTTCGGCCCGCAGCAGGGTCTGCAGGCCGCCCAGATGGCAGGCCACCCATCGCCCGTCGGTCTCCACGAAGGGCGGCTCCTCCCGACGGCACTGCTCCACCGCCTGGGTGCATCGGGGATGGAAGCGACAGCCGGACGGCGGGTCAGCGGGGTCGGGGGACGTCCCGCGGATGCCCCACAGGTCGCGTGCGGTAGTCATATTCGGGTAGGAGTTCAGCAGCCCCCAGGTGTAGGGGTGGCGCGGCGTCTGGAGCACCTTCGCCGCAGGCCCGACTTCCACGATTTTCCCGGCGTACAGGACGGCGACCTCCTGGGCCAGGCGGGCCACCGCGGCCAGGTCGTGGGAGATGACGACGAGGGAGAGATGCCCCGTCCCCTCCCGGCGCAGGCCCCCCAGAAGGGCCAGGATGCGGGCACGGGAGAGGAC
>CAKZOY010000430.1 GCA_937138275.1 uncultured Chloroflexota bacterium | reverse complement strand
ATTGGGTAATACCATTTATACTTTTAGCGCATAATTTGTCATTATAATTTAGAATCTGCCATTGTCAATATAGTTACGGTGCGAGTATAATAATTTTAAAACTGCGCCAGGTGCGGATGGTTTTCCATCTTGACCTCCCTATCCCCTTGCCGCAGTTCTTTTTTGTCAAGTGTACTTCTGTTCAACGTAACGGTTCAGCCTCCGGAAGCCACTCCTGGGGCAGGCGAGAAGAGGAAACGCCACTCCGCAGTGCTCCGTGGCGGACTACAAACAACCCCCCGAAGGGGGGCTTTTGCCATCAGCCCGCTGGTTCAGCATTGGGCGAAACCCCGGCTGAACCATGCGGTTCGACCTGATTTGTCCCAAGTCCAACGGATAAAAAACCAGAGTCTTTACAGATACCGGCACGACGCGCCCTCCAAAAGCGGGCTCGCCAATGTCAATGAAATCCCCCTCGCTCAGTCTGACCTGGTCAATGCAGATAAGCGGCAAGTGAGGCCGAAAAGAGCGGATTATCTGACCCAGCACTTTGGCGTAATCCTCTTCAATGACCAGTACCACTGGAGTAGAAGGGGCTAAATCGCTGTCGGCATACGTAACGATTCCTTCCGCGATTCTGCAAAGTGACTGAAAATCAAGGTTGTCGGGCAGGTCAAGCGCAATTGCCACCGTTGCATCCCCCCCGAGAGGGTCCCCGCGTTGAATGGCCAAGCGGATTGCACCGGCAATCCGCTCGGGCACAGCCACATCATCGGGTTGAATCGGGGGCCGGATGACAGGAAGGTTCCGCAGAGGCAGGAATCTGGGCTCAACCCATATCGTGCTGCCGCTGAGGGTGACCGTCTGGCTGGCTGCACCGATCACCGTCGCGTGAATCGTTTGCGACGGTCTGGCGATGTGCATCGCCTGCAGGCGCTCGTTCCGGCGCAGCGATTGAGCCAACAATGGGCCCACGTCATCGTGTATCAACGCGTCTTCTATATTGCGGATCGCAACCGGTTCATAATAATATGCAGCCACCCCGCCCGAGAAGAAAACCACCCTGGAACCATCCGCATGTTCCAGCGGAGGCGTCAACCGAACTCGCTTTCCGAGGTCCCGCTCAACCCCGCTGACCAAGTCGGCAACCAGATCAGCCATGCAGTCACAGAACCGTTGCAACGCCTCCAGTTCCGCCCGTCTGCCGACCTGAAGGGGGAGCCCGAGTTCCTCAAGGATGATTTGGCCAGCCGGTGCGATGTGACGAACGATTCCCGAAGCGCGCTCAACGACAATTTGACGTCCTCCCACTGCTATCGCGGCAGAGGAGATGCACTTACCGACGCGAAATATGGCCGCATTGGCCGTACCGCCGCCAATATCTACGTTGGTCACTTGAGTGAAATGGTCGGCCGAATACTGCGCGGCGCTGGAACCTTTTCCGGCGATCTGAGCCTCCAGTTTGGGGCCAGCCACCGTGACCACAAAATCGCCTGCTAAGGCAGAGATGGCCTGCAGGATTTGCTCGGCGTTATGCGTACGGGCAATTTCGCCGGTGATAATCACTGCCCCCGTGTCCACATCCTGGGGGCGAAATCCCGCTGCCTCATATTCATCCCTTACTAACTTGACGAGTGCTGGCACGTCCACTTCTTCGGCGCTCACCAGGGGCGTAAAGAAGAGCGGGCTCTGGTATAACACACACCTGGCGCCCACTTCAAGGCGAGGAACCTGAACCCAACCGGCGACACCCGCTATCGCAAGACGGGAGAACACAATCTGGGTTGTGGTTGTGCCAATATCTATGCCAACGCTGATTATCTCCCGCGTACCTCGCATAAGTGTGACCCTCTGCTTGCAGCGGAGGTTTTCAGGCGGGCAAATCTGTCATTCGTCAATTTGCGTGATCCAACGCTGTAAGGGAGCGCCTTGAATCCTCACCCTCTGCAGTGGGGGCAGCCGGCGACCTCCAGCGGTGGAGCATCAGCCCGATCGCCCACCCCTACATAACCGACAGCCCCGCACCGGCAGGCATACCAGCCTTCATCCACCTGCTCAAAGGGGATTCGCGGCGCCTGCAGGTCAATCGCTTCCACTCCGCATTTCCAGCGCGCGTTTGTGAGCAACCAGCGACATCCAGCAGATTGCAAGCGGTCAAAGTATTCGCCGAAGTGCCGACAATGCCGCATCAGCAGTACGGCTATCGTCACATCCGTTGGGACGGGAAAATCCAGCGCGTTGGCGCAGATGACATGCAGGTTGCGCGGCATGGAAAGGCCAATGGCGCCGAGAGCGCCGGATACGATTTGGGGGTTAACCTCCACTGCGTAGACGCGGGAGGCCCTTCGGGCGATCTGGAGGGCCAGATACAGGTCACCGGCCCCAATCTCCAGCACAATGTCTTCCGGCCCCACTCTTTCCAGGACGGCCTGGTAGATTTCTTCTTCGTAGTGGCTGAATCGCCCTTCCCAATCGTCCAGGCCGTGAACCTGCAGGAAATGGGCGAGAGCGCCACTCAGGGGTTCGGATACTACCTTCATAATTTTCATTCCGCAACGGGTCGCTCCTGAGGAGAGCGGCAATGCCCCTGTGGGTAAGTTTTTTCGTGACTGTTCAGCCAGGGGGAGACCCGCCCCCGGCCCCTCTCCTGTACTGCGGGAGAGATCTCACCCTCACCCCGTCGCCTTCGGCGACACCTCTCTCCCATTGGGAAGGGCTGCTGAAAAAGTCGGATTTTCATCCGGCGGGGGGTACCCCTGGGTGGGGCAGTGATGCCCCACCCCCCTTGCCCCCCTCCCCGTTGAGGGCGGACGAATCGTCCGCCCCTACTGCGCCCGCGGGGAGGGGGGATTTTTGTATGAGTTTTGGCGCGGGCGGCCTTCGGCCGCCCGCCCCGAAACCCCTCCGCATTTTGCCTACTTGCGTACTTCACCTCTTGCGACGGTCGACCTTCGCCGACCTGTAGGGACGGGGAGAAAAATGGGGTTTTGCGGGGCGGCGGCTTCGCCGCCGCCCCGCAAAACCCCTCTCTATCCCCCCTCTCCCC
>CAKZOY010000429.1 GCA_937138275.1 uncultured Chloroflexota bacterium | reverse complement strand
TACCTGCTGCCTGCTACCTGTAGTATGACTTTTTGAGACTTCGCCGGAAGGCGGTGATACGACTTTACGAGATTCAAATAGAAAACCACCTGATACTCTATAACGCATAAAGACTCGGCGGTCTCAGCGGTAAATTGAGAACCTGGCTGGGTAGATACCCCCTGGGGAATCCATGAAGCCCGGATTTGGGGGCATCGGCGAAGCGCGGATGCTCCCCCATCCCTCCTCTCCTCCAGATCACCAGGGGATCGGGCCCAGAATCCCGAGGACCACCAGGGCGATCAGGAGCAACCCCACAATGACGGCCCACCAGTCCTCGCCAATGCGGGCGAGAAACGTCTTTTGCGGAGACGGGGTCTCTTTCATGCCTTTCACCTCATCGTGTAGTATAGTACACGATTCCCGATGCGCAAGTGCGCTGCTCGTGGGGCTTGCGCAGCAATTCGCCTTTTACAGGAAAGGGGTAGGGCCCCCCCTCGGCGAACTCGGCGCTCTCTGCGGTAAAACACCCGGCAACCCTCTACAAGGAGACCATCTAATCGCGTCCAAAAACAGAGGGTACGGCGGTCGCGCTGCCGTACCCTCTGCTGGTTCGCTGGGGGAAAGGCGCTCTTATTCCGACACCATCTGCCGGGCCACCAGTTCTATCACGTCCATCACCCGGATGCGCAGTTTTTCCCGACGGGCGGCGCCCGCCAGCGTGCGCACGCACTGCTGGCAGGCGGAGAGGAGCACGCGCGCCTCCGTGGCCTGCGCTTGCGCGATGCGCCGCTGGGCCACCGCCTCCGTCAGGTTCTTATCCGCCATCTCCACATCCCCGCCGCCGCCGCAGCACAGGGAGTACTGGTGATGGTGCTCCATCTCCACAAAAGTCACCCCCGGGATCGCCCGGATGACCTCCCGCGGCGCCTCGTATATCCTGCTGGTCCGCCCCAGATCGCACGGGTCGTGGTATGTGACCCGCTCCTCCAGCGGTTTCAGCGGCAGGTCGCGCACGATCTGGGCCAGGAGTTCGGTGGCGTGGAATACCTCAAACCCCAGTGCTTCCCCCAGGACGCGGGGATAGTCGTGTTTCCAGGTGTGGTAACAGGACGGGCAGGTCGCCACCAGACGCCGCGCTCCCGTCCGGCGCACCGCCTCCACGTTGTGGCGCACAATATCCCCCGCATCGTCGCCCATCCCGGCGATGACCAGCGGGAAACCGCAGCACCACTCCTCCCCGCCCAGCGTCATATAGTCCACCCCGGCCCGTTCCATTACCTGGACCAGGCTCTGCGGGATGGAGTAGGATTGGGGGTAGAACGAGGCGACGCATCCGACGAAGAAGACTACCTCCGCGCGCGTCTTCTGGCCGACTCCGGGCGGGATTTCGGGCAGGTTCTGGCTCCAGATGAGCCGGTTGGCGTTATCGTCGCCGGAGATGTTGTGGGCGGTCCGCATCGTCTCGCGGAGACGGTCAAAGACGGAGGGGTAGGCCCCCTGCCGCACCAGGTCCCGGCGCATGGCAATCCAGAGGTCGCGGGTCTGGATGTGCACCGGGCAGACGACGGCGCAGCGACCGCAGAGGGTGCAGTCGTACGTCCCGGTGGAGTGGGTCTGGAGCGCCTCGGGCTCCGGCGCGCGGCGCCCGAATAGAAGGGCCAGGAGGCCGTTCCGCTGCCGGATGAACCGGCGCGTCGCCTCAATCTTGCGCAGCGGCGTGATGGCCTCCTCCGGTTTCTCCGAGAACGTCGGACACCAGAGGGTGCACTCGCCGCAGCGGGTGCAGCCATCCAGTTCCAGCAGTTGTCGCGGTGTGTAGCAGGAGAGGTCTACTGGGCTCATCCGTGCTTTCTCCCCACAGAGTTGAGAACAGCCACCAGCGGGCTGATGAGGATATGCAGAAACTTGCTGAAGGGCAGGTAGGCGATCGTCGCCACGACCAGCAGGGCGTGGAGATACCAGAGGGCCGCATACGCCCAGGCCCAGGGCAGATTCAGCGGGCGCAGGACCGCCGCGATGGCGTACCCGAGGAACGCGTAGACGGCCTTATCCGCCGGAAGGGCGACGCTCAGCATCCGGACCCCTTCCAGCAGCAGGCCAACGAAGAAGACCCCGCCCAGGAGCGCGATCGCCGCGCGGTCCTGAGTGGCCGTCCGCAGGCGCGGGTCACGGCGGATGAAGCGCCGGTACAGGGCAATCAGCACGCCCAGAATGATCAGCGCGGCGCAGAAGTCGTTGAAGAAGGCGACACCGGGGGTATCCCGGTCGGCCAGGACGCGCGTCCAGGCGGCGCCGGGCCAGAAGGCCTCGCCTTTCCAGGTGAGCACTCCCAGCAGGAAGCGCGCCAGGAAGGGCCAGTAAATGAGAGTGTGCATCACCCAGCGGCCCACACTCTCCTGGAGCACGCCCCGCAGGAAAATCCCGTCGGCGAAGATGCTCCAGAGCAGCGAGAATAACCGGCGGGAGAAGACCAGCCGGACCAGGTCGCTGGCGATGTAGGAGAGTTTCTGCACCGGGGTAATCCCCGGATGGCCCGGCAGTTCCCCCCGCAGGTAGATGGAGACGTTGATCGTCATCCCCACCAGGAAGATGAGCAGTCCCACCGCCGACCAGGGGTCTTTGACGATGGGCGCGGCCTCGTGACAGGGCATGCAGAGGATGCTGCGGGCCGGTAAGGTGACCGCGGGTGCTCCAACCTCGTTTGTGGGATGATGGCAGCGCGCGCAGTCGGGCCGCGCCTGGGCGGAATGGTCGGTCCGGTCCGCAGGATTCCCGGCCGCGTCTACCTCCGCTGTCCGGACCCGTCCGGTGGCCGCATCCCGCACCATCGGAAGATGGGGGCGATGGCAGACGGCGCAGTCTATATCCAGGTGCGGGGCGCCCATGTGGACGTGGGCGAGGATCGCCGCGTGGCAGTCGGCGCAGGCGACCGGTTTTTCGGCCTGGTGGGGGTTCCGGGCCACGTCGGAGTGGCAGGCCGTGCAGGCGATGCGGCTGTGGAGCGTCCCCGCATAACGGGCCGGGTCTATGTAGACCGGCGTCCGGCCGGGGGTTGCCCATTCCTGCACCTGGGGGTTTCCATGGCATTCCATGCAGAAGGCGATCTGGGCCTCCGAACCCGAGAGGGTGTTCAGGTTCATCTGTCGGTGACAGGCCCAGCAGTTCTGGTCGTTTTCCGGCGGGGTCGGACCGGCCAGGACGGGAGCGGCCAGCGCGCCCATCCCGATGAGGAGCACGATTGTGATGAGGGGGATCGCGATTCTCCTGTTCATCGTACCTTCATCTCCTCTGCGCGCTGGGGTTCTTTCTGCATCCGTTCCCACTGCAGCGGCCGTTCGTGTTCCAGTTCCTCCCGGCTCTCCTTGCCGGTGAAGATGACTTTGTTGAGCGGGAACTTATCCCAGCGGATGTGAGTGTTGAACATGTGGACGATGTAGATGAAGCCGACGGCCAGAAGCGCCTCATCGCTGTGCATGATGTGGGCGATGTTGATGACCGTCCCGGGCAGGAAGCGGGAGAAGAACTCCGGGAACCAGAGGACCAGTCCGGAGAGGCCGATGACCGGAACCCCCCAGAAGACGGCCCAGTAGTCAAATTTCTCAAAATAGGCGAAGCGGTCAAAGAGGGGACGGCTGCCCTTGCCGATGAAGTACAGGAAGTTCTGCCAGATGTCCTTGAAGTCCTTCACCGAGGGTACGGGCGTATCCGGCCCCCAGGGTTTGCGTTTCTGGACCACGACGTAGTGGACGATGTACGCCAGGTGCATCAGGCACCAGATGGCGATGACCACGGCGCTCACCCGATGCAGGATGCCCATCACCTCCACGCCGCCCTGGAGTTGGGTGAGCCACTGAGCCCAGCGGGTGGTCGGGTATTTCAGGGGCATCCCGCTGATGGTGGAGAGGAAGAAACTGGTCATCACCAGCAGGTGGACCAGGCGGTGGTAGATATTGAAGCGCCAGTACTCCTCTCCTTCGGATTTCTCTTTCGTGGGGACGGTATGAGCGGGCGCCCGGCGCAGCCGTTCATGCAGGGAGCGGAGAAACCACAGCGCGGTGTGAGTGTAGAAAACCGCCAGGACGCTGGCCGTCAGCACGACGAAAAAGAGTTGCACCCAGAAGAAGAGGGCGAAGTTCTGGCGGTTGGGGTCGTCCGGCGCGGTCTGCAGGGTCTTCCGGGCGTGGACGTAGTAGCCCGCCATGGCGATAGGGGCCTGCGGGTGGCAGCGGCGGCAGGCCTGGATCGCCTCTTCGGGGGTCTGCAGGGCCAGGACGTTGTGCGCGCCGTGGCAGTCGGCGCAGGTGGCGGCGGTCTCCCGCCCCAGCAGGACCGCCTTGCCGTGGTAGTCGTCTTTGTACGTCTTTAGGGCCTCGGCATGGCATTCCCCGCAGACCAGGGTGGTGGAGGCCATTACCTGGCCGCGCGTGGCGATCGGGACGTAGTGGGCATTGTGGCAATGGCCGCAGGTGGGCGCCTGGGTCTCTTTGCCCCCTCCCTGCGCTCGGGCCGCCGCGTGAACTCCTTGCTCATAGGCGGCGTACGCCTCGGGATGGCAGGACGCGCAGCGCCCGTAGTCGTAGAGCGCGCGGCTGTCCTGGGTCAGCCGGGCGGGGTCAGGATGTGCCGCGTCCTCCGTCGTGATGTCCGGATGGCAGACGGCGCAATCCAGATTCCCGTGGGCCGACGCCCGAAAACGGAACAGGTCTATGTGCCATCCGGGAAAGGGTTGGGAAGGGGGATTGGTGGGCGGACGGGGAACGCAGCCCGTGATGGTCAGCAGGATCACCCCTGCCAGCAGGAAAGACAGTCGGTGAAATCTTCTCGTCACGGAGATTCCTCCTGGCTGTAGTCGTGGTGGAGATGAGTTGAGTATAATATACCAGCAGGAAAATGGCAAACGGAAAGACGGGGTTGGCGGGCGGCCTTCGGTCGCCCGCCAACCCCGCCCCCTTTATACCCCGCGCCGCAGGACGTCCTTCAGTTCTCCCGCCGCGTCGTAGATACACACCTCCAGCGGCAACTGGCCCGGCAGGGCATGGGTGGCGCAACCGAAGCAGGGGTCGTAGGCGCGGAAGGCCATCTCCACGCGGTTGAGCAGCCCCTCGCTGACCACTTGGCCCTTGCGGATCAGCCCCTGCGCGGCTTTGCGGATGGAGATGGCGATGGGCGCGTAGTTGTTGGTCGTGCCGACGATGAGGTTGCACTTCTTCACCAGCCCCCGCTCGTCGGTGACGTAGTGGTGGGTGAGGGTGCCGCGCGGGGCCTCCACGATGCCCACCCCCTCGTCGGGCGTGGCGGTGGGGATGTTGCGCACGTGGGGACTGGTGATCTCCGGGTCGGTGCTCAGTTCCAGGAGACGCTCCGCAGCGTAGAGGACTTCTATCAGCCGGGCCCAGTGGATCGCCAGCGTGTGGTGCACCGGTTTGCCGCCCAGCGTCTTGTAGAACTCCTCGTAGGCCTCCTGCGCCCGCGGCGTCGCCATACCGTCGGCGGCGTTGAGACGGGAGAGCGGGGTCGCCTGATAGACGCCGCTATCCCTGCCCGTTACCAGCCCCTTCCAGCCGACTTTCTTCAGAAAGGGGAACTTCAGATAGGTCCAGGGCTCCACGTGCTCGGCCACTACTTCCAGGTACTCGTGCGGCGCGTATTTGACGAACTCCCTCCCCTCCGGGTCCACCACGCGAACCATGCCGTCGTAGAAGTTTACCCGGTTCCGCTCGTCCACCATCCCCATATAGTACGTGGGTATGGTGAAGGTGTCGGAGAGGATCATATCCACATACGCTTTGTTCCCCAGCACGACGTTGCGGAAGAGTTGCAGGGTGAAGAGGGCGAACTCCACCTCGTGGCGGGCGATGGCCTCAATTTGAGCCCGCTCCTCCTCAGTGATGGCCCTGGTCACGCCGCCGGGGACGCCGAAGATGGGGTGGACTTTGCGCCCGCCCAGCATGCCGATGATGTCCATCACCATGCCGCGAGCCTGGATCACCTGCTTGCCTACCTCCACACCCACTTTGTGGATGAGCCCCAGGATGTTGCGCTCGGCCGGGGGCGCGTCCGGCCCCACGACGAAGTCCGGGCCGGCGAGGATGTAAAAGTGGGTCATGTGGTCGGCGACGTAGAAGGCAGAGTAGAAGAGTTCGCGCAGTTTCTTCGCCGCCGACGGCACCTCCACGTGGTAGACGGCGTCGCAGGCCTTGACCGAGGCCATGTGGTGGGCCTCCGGACAGACGCCGCAGATGCGCGGGGTGATGTCCATCAGTTCTTCTACCGGGCGGCCCTCCACGAACTTCTCAAATCCGCGCAGTTCAGGGATCACCAGATAAGCATTGGCGACGTTTCCCTCATCGTCCAGGAAGATGTCAATGCGCCCGTGTCCTTCCAATCGGGTGATGGGATCAATGCTGATTTTTTGCATGGGACCTCTCCTTAGTGCGCAACCGCGACCTGTGCAGTAACGACGCGGGCAGGCTGAAGCGGTAGAAAGTGCCCACCGGGTCCAGAATCTCCCCGACGATGCGGGCGGCCTCCTCTTCGGTGTCCGCATCCACCACCGAGGCGACGGCCGAGAGCAGCGCCGCACCCTGGTCCATCACGTTGGGGGGCGGGCCGTAGCATCCCCGGCAGGGCTGGTTCACCTGCGGGCAGAGGGCACCACACCCGCTCCGCGTGGCCGGCCCGGCGCAGATGATGCCCTGGTCCAGCAGACACTCCGTCGGGTCGGGGATAATCTCGTGGTAGCGGTAGAACTTACGGATGCGCTTCTCCTTCCGCTGACGCTTGCACTCGTCGCAGACCGTCTTCTCCCCCGCGCCCACCACACTCCCGCGGGGCGGCAGGTTGCCGCCGAGGATGGCCTCCACCACGGCCCAAATCTGGTGCGGCTGCGGTGGACAGCCGGGGACGTAGTAATCCACCTCCGTCACCTGGTCCAGCGTTTTGACCGTGTTGTAGAACCGTGGGATCTCAATCTCCCCTTCCGGCATTTGGGTGACTGGTTGGGGGAGGACCCCCTGGGGGTTATCCACCGTGGGCGCTTCCAGATAGGCGTGCGCAAAGACGGACTGGCGGTCAAAGAGATTGGCCAGGCCGGGGATGCAGCCCTCGTAGGCGCAGGAGCCGAAGGCGACGAGGACTTTGGACTTCCGGCGCAACAGATGGGCCATGTGCTCGTTCTCGCTGGTGCGGATGGCGCCGTTGAAAAGACAGACGTCTATGTGACCATCGGGCATGGCCTCCACATCCTTGACCTTGAAGTCCATCGCCACCGGCCAGAAGAGAATCTCCGCCGCAGCATCCAGGTCCAGGATTTTCTCCCGCAATTCCACGACAGCGATCTCACAACCACCGCACGAGGCGGCCCAGTAGAGGCCCAGTTTGAGTTTCCCGTTCCCTGCCATGGGTCAGTCCTCCTTACTTTCCAGTTCCTGCTTCCAGTTCAGGGGGCCCAGGGCCCGGACCTGTTCGGTGAACTCGTGGGTCAGTTGAGCCCACTTGACCGCCTCGGCGCCGGAAATCCATCCCCAATGGAAGCGTTCTTTCTCAATGCCAAACTGGGCCAGTAACTGCTCCACCAGCGGCATACGGCGGAAGGTCTTGAAGTTCCCGTTGGTATAGTGGCAGTCGCCCGGGGGATGGCAGCCGGAGACGATGACGCCGTCGGCTCCCAGGGCGAAGGCCTTCAGGATGAACGTCGGTTCAATCCGTCCGGAGCACATCACCCGGATGATGTCCACGTTCGGTGGTTGCTCCATCCGGCTCACACCAGCGTTGTCCGCCGCCGTATAGGTGCACCAGTTGCAGACAAAGGCGATGATTCGCGGCTCAAATTCTTCGGCCATGCTTTCCTCCTCAGGCAGGAACCAGCAGCGCTTCCAGTTCCGCCAGAATCTGGCGGTCGGAGAAGTGGCGGGCGGTGATGGCTTCGGCGGGGCACGCCGCCACGCACGTACCACAGCCCTTACAGAGGGCCTCGTTCACCCGGGCCACCCCCGCATCCTCCACGAACGAAATGGCGCTATACGGGCAGAGAACGATGCAGGTCTTGCAGCCGGAGCACAGTTGCTCGTCCACCACCGCCGTCGTGGGGGAGATGACCACCTGCCCACGGCTCAGGAGGGCCAGGGCCTCCGAGGCCGCGGCCCCGGCATGGGCGACGGTATCCGGCACGTCCTTAGGCGCCTGGCAGGCTCCGGCCAGGAAGACCCCTTCGGTGTTAGTGTGGAAGGGCCGCAGTTTGGGATGAGCTTCCTGGAAAAAGCCGCTGGCGCTCCGGCTGATCCCGAAGAGCGAGGCCACTTTGTCCGAATCGCGCGGAGCCTCCATCGCCGTCTCCAGAATGACCATATCTACCTCTATCTGGACGGGCAGACCCAGGTTGGTGTTTTCGGCCTTTACCTGAATCCGGCCGTCGTCCAGAACGATCACCTCCGCCCCGCGCCCGCGGACGAAGTAGACGCCCTCTCCCTGCACCCGTTCGTAGAACTCCTCGTAGTCCTTCCCGAAGGCGCGAATGTCCATATAGAACTCAAAGACCTCCGCACCGGTCTTGTCCCGCACCAGATGGGCGTGCTTGAGGGCGTACATACAGCAGACGCGGGAGCAGTAGCGGTTGGCGTGCTCATCGCGGCTGCCCACGCAGTGGATGATGGCGACCCGTTTGGGCTTTTCCCCCCTGGAAGTGAGAATCTCGCCCCGGGTAGGCCCGGTGGCGCTGGAGAACCGCTCAAACTGCAGGCCGTCCATAATGTCGGGGGACTTGCCATAGGAGAAGGCGGGAAGCCGCCGGGGGTCAAACATCTCAAAACCGGTCGCCACGATGATGGCCCCCACGTTCAGGTCAATGAACCGTTCCTTCTGGCTGAAGTCAATCGCTCTGGTCGGGCAGGCCTCCAGGCAGGCCTGGGTGCACTTACCCTTGCTCAGGAAGAGACAGGCCTGGTCGTCAATGACCGCCTTCAGCGGGACGGCCTGACCGTTCATCGGGATGTACGCGGCGCGACGGCGGCTCAGCCCGGCGTCGTACTCGTTCGGGACGCCCCGCTTGAAGACGCAGGCCTCCGCGCAGGCGCCGCACCCGGTACAGAGGTCCGTGTGGACATACCGGGGGCGCTGGCGGACCCGCACCTGGAAATTGCCGACGTAACCGGAGACCTCTACGACTTCGCTGTAGGTCAGGAGGGTGATGTTGGGATGCCGACCGGCATCCATCATCTTGGGGCCGAGAATTCAGGTACTGCAGTCTAAGGTGGGGAAGGTTTTATCCAGTTGAGCCATATGACCGCCGATGGACGGCTGTCGCTCCACCAGATAAACGGGGTAGCCGGCCTCGGCAATGGTGAGAGCGGCCTGGATGCCGGCGATGCCGCCGCCGACGACCAGCGCCGCGGGGGTCACGCTCTCCTGACGGGGCTGAAGGGGCTCGTGGAAGTTGACCCGGGCAACCGCGGCGCGCACCAGCCGCTTGGCCTTCTCCGTGGCCTGGGCCGGGTCGTCCACCACCCAGGAGACGTGCTCGCGGATGTTGGCCATTTGGAAGTAATAGGGGTTCAGGCCGGCCGAGGCCAGGACGTTCTGGAAAGTGGGTTCGTGCATCCGGGGGGTGCACGAGGCCACCACCACCCGGTTCAGCCCCAGTTGCCGGATATCCTGCCGGATCATCTCCTGCCCGGCCTCCGAGCAGGTATACCGGTGGGATCGGGCCACCACGACGTTGGGGAGCGTCTGGGCAAACTGCACCACCTCCTCCACGTCCACGGTGGCACCGATATTGATGCCGCAGTAGCAGATGTAGACGCCGATTCTTGGCTCTTCGCAGGCCATAACGGATTCCTCCTTCAGGGGAAAACATTGTGAGGCGGGTGGCCTCGCCGCCCGCCCCAACGTCTATTTCTCCATCGTCTGCCAGACCAGTTCGCAGATGTCCAGCACCCGGACGCGGGTTTTGGTCTTGCGGGCGGCCTGGAGCAGCGTGCGCTTGCACTGCTGGCAGGACGAGATAATCGCCTCCGCGCCCGTAGCGACGGCCTCCTGCAACCGCTGGATGGAGACCCGCTCCACCGCATCGGGCTCCGTCATCGCCACATCCCCGCCCCCACCGCAACAGACGGCGTTTTCCATCGTGTGGGGCATCTCCCGCAGTTGCATCCCGGGGATGCTGCGGATAATGGCGCGCGGGGCGTCAAATACGCCGCTCTTGCGCCCCAGATCGCAGGGATCGTGGTACGTCACCGTCCAGGGGAGTTCGGTCAACCGGATCTGGCCCTCCTGGTGCATGCGGGCCAGCAATTGACTGGCGTGCAGCACCTCAAAACCGAAGGAATCCCCCACCATCTCCGGATAGAGATGATGCCAGGTATAGTAGCAGGAAGAGCAGGTGGCGACCAGGATTTTCGGGCCCAGCGAGCGGACCTTCTCCACGTTGTGGTGGGCCAGTTCTATCATCTCATCCTTCATCCCGGCGCCGTAGAGGGGATAGCCGCAGCACCACTCCTCACTTCCCAGCAGGGTGTAGGAGACGTGGGCCTGCTCCAGAATCTGGACCAGCGACTGGGGGATGCTGTAGGCCATCGGGTAGAGGGCGGAGACGCAGCCGGTGAATACCAGTACCTCCGCCAGTTCCGCCGGGGTCTCCTTGACTTTCGCGGCGACGGCTTCCAGTCCCTCGCTCCAGATAAGGCGGGTCTGGTTATCTTCGTTGAGGATGTTACGGGTTGCGGCGACGGCATCCCGCATGATCAAAAGGGTCTGAGGGACATTGTACCCATGGGCCACTGCCCACTCCCGCAGGTAGCGCATCGTGCCACTGGTCATGATCCCGCGGGGGCAACGGGCGGTGCAGGCGTAGCACTGGGTGCACAGCCAGAAGGTCCGACTGTTCATCACCACATCGCGCAGGCCCAGGCGGACCAGTTCCCACAATTGGCGGGGGGAGTAATCCATCAGGTCCGCCGTGGGGCAGGACGCGCTGCAGGTGCCGCACTGGATGCAGGTCAACAGTTTCTGCCAGGCGGGGTCCACCTGGCTCATAAAGTCGCGGTCTAACACTTCCTCAGTCAACACAGGCGGAAGCGGAGGGGTCATCCGGGGACCTCCTTTGTGGAGATAAGGTGTTCGGCCCAGAAGGGGCGCTCATTTCAGGAACCGCCGGACGGTCTTGAGGAGCACTTCCGGCTGGATGGGTTTGGAGATCCAGGCATCAATCGGCACGCGCTCCTCCGGGAACTCGCTGGCGTACTCGCTGGTGGCGATGGACGAAACCATAATGATGGGGATGTCCTTCAATTCGGGGTCGGATTCCAGCGCTTCGCTGACTTCCACACCCTCCAGCGTGGTGGACATCATCACATCCAGCAGCACCAGGTCGGGCTTTTCCTGGCGCATCATCTCCAGCGCCTGCCCGCCGTTGCGGGCTTCCCGCACCCGGTACCCTTCGGATTCCAGGATGCGGCGGCAAATCATCAGAAAATCCGGGTCATCATCTACGACGAGAATGCGGGGCATCGTTTTCTTCCCCATATTTTCCTTCCTTTCTGAAGGTGGACAACGCCTTTTCTGTTTTTTTATCATACCCCCATAGGTGCGGTTAACAAGTGACAAATGGTTTGTAGGGTGAATGACGTTTATCCTGCACATTTTGGAAAGGTAACTGCTCAGCGTGTTTGGCTATGAGGGAAACCTCACTGTGAGCCACGAAGCGCAGCGGAGTGGCGTTCCAGCCTGCGAAGCAGGGTTATGTAGGGGCAACTTTCAAAGTCGCCCCTACCGGAGGGTTCACCTTCCGGCGGAGAGTGAATAGTTTACTCCTGCAGCAGGTTGCTCCTGGAGAGAGCAGTAACGCCCCACCCCCTTTCCCCCCTCCCCGTTGGGCTGCGCCCACGGGGAGGGGGGATTTTTGTAGGGGTTTTGGCGCTGGCGGCCTTCGGCCGCCAGCGCCAAAACCC
>CAKZOY010000428.1 GCA_937138275.1 uncultured Chloroflexota bacterium | reverse complement strand
GCGTTCAGGGCACTCTGGCGGATGGGGTTTGGACGGCCCGCCGAATCACAGTGGGGGCGGCGCTCATTCATAAGCAGTAGCCGGCCGCCCAGCAAAAGCAGGAGCCTGGCAGCAGAACACTGCCAGGCTCCTTGCTGTCACCGGTCGCTTCGCGCGAAGTGGTTCCCGGGCCTTTATTTGGCCGGGGGCGTTCCTTCCTCATGGACTTCAAATTCCCCCTCAATCACCTCTCCCTCCTCAGCGGCCCACTGGCTGATTTTTGCCCCCAGGGCCCGCAGGTGCTCCCGCACCACCTCCGCCGGGGCCAGTTCTATAAAGAGTTTCAGGCTCAGGAGCAGAATGGCGACGTCGTCTAATTGCCCCAGGCCCAGGCCCAGGTCGGGCAGGATGTCTACGGGAGAAAGGATGTAAATCAACGCCGCCGGAGGGATCAGTTTGATGGCCCAGGGGACCCGGCGGTCTTTGAACAGCCGCCAGGCCAGGCGCAGTTGCCGCACCAGTTCCTTCGCCCACGAGATAATCACGTTGGTATCCTCCGGTGTGGCTAATGGGTACTCTTTTTGGGGACGAGCAGGCATAGTCATTCCTCACCTCGGTATCGGGCAAACAGAGTTACCTCAGACCGTTCATCCAGCGTCAGTCCGACGCTGATGATGCCGGGCGCGACGACCGCCCAGGGATGTCGCTCCCCGTCCACCCGCACTTCCGCCACCTCCCACGGGGCCGGAACAGAGAAGAGCACCTCTCCGAACTGCCGTCCCGCTTTGGAGAGCGTCACCCGCACCGTTCCCACGGATTCGTCCCAGGCGCAGTCGGTCACCTCCACCGCGCCCTGGCAGACGTGGAAGGTCGTCGTCAGCAGGTCGGGGCGCTCGGAGACGGGCTTGAAGAGCAGGACGACGGTCTCATGGGGCTGGTGACGGCGAATCGTCACCGCGTCGTCGGTCACTCCCAGGTAGCGACGGCGCCAGTAGTTGTAGACGTGGTAAAGCCCCGGCGGGATGCCCAGGTCCGAGAGGGAGACGGTGGTTTCTACGGTGTGGTCCTCCCAGTTGATGACGCCCGCCACCCACCAGCGGCCCCAGGGCCGCTCCACCGGCAGGAGGAGCAAGCGGGGGAGTTCGTGGGTAAAGAGGTCCAGCGGCCGGGCAGAGACGCCCGTAGGCGGGAGCGCCTGACGCAGGTATTTGAGCCGCCCCGGACGGATGATTGCCAGATGGTCGGAGTTGAGGGTCAATCCGCCCAGCAGGGCGATGACGGCGGTCAGGGAGCGCATTTCGTTGAGGACCAGGTCCAGGTCGGGGCCGCGCTGGCGCACCAGGAGGCAATCGGGGTCATTGGCCCAGAGGTGGTTGTGGAACGGGGCGCGGGTAATGCTGTTGCGCAGGGCATTTTCGGTGGATGCGGCGGAGAGGTCGTAGCGGAAGATGGGATGCCAGTTGGGGTCCACGTCCGTGCCGATGCGCATGCCGTCCACCAGACCGATGCAGGGGCCCAGGGGGGCGCCGCAGCCCAGGAGGAAGGCATCGTCGCCGATGGCGCGACGGATGGCCTCTACACCCCGCCGGAGGGCCTGGGCGCGGGTGGCCGCGGGGTCGTGGCGGCGGCCCGGCCGCGCCGCGGCGAAGATGAAGTCAATCTTGAAGAAGGTCACGCCCCACTCCCGACGCATCCGCCCGAAGGTCTCCTCCAGCCATGCCAGGACTTCGGGATGGGTGGTGTCCAGCGCGTAGCAGGGGACTCCCCAGTGTACCCAGCCCAGAACCGGCTCACTATGCTCGTCCCGCACGACCCAGTCGGGGTGGGCGGCGAAGAGTTGGGACGTGGCGGCGGCACCGAAGGGGGCCGTCCAGATGCCCAGTTTGTGGCCGGCATCCCGGATCGCCTGCGCCACCGGTTCCATCCCGTCGGGGAATTTGTCGGTGTGGATGGAGAACCAGTCGCCGATGGCGGTCTGATAGCCGTCGTCCAGAAGGATGACGTCCAGCGGCAGGCGGTAGGTGGCGATGGCGGTGAGGTTATCCAGGACGTCGTCGGCGGTGTTTTCGCCGTAGAAGTAATACCAGGTGCACCAGCCGGTAGGCGGCGCAGCGGGGATCCGGGCCTCCATCTCCCGCCCGACCATCTCGGCCCACTCTTCCAGCAACTTCAGGGGGTCCGGTCCGGCCGTCAGGTAGAGCAATTCCGTCCGCAGGGAGGCGCCGGGGGCCAGAAGGGCGGTGTCCAGATGGCAGCGGGCCGTCCACTCCGACCCGTCCGCCCGCAGGCGGATTTCGGCCAGTTGGTCCTTCGTTGTGATGAAACCGCCCAGGAGTCCGGCGACGGGGCGGGAGGAGGCGGGGGTGTAGAGGACGGAGACCCATTCAGAGGAAATCAGGCCGTCGTAATCGGGCTCCCAGTGGGGCTGATGGGCGGCGCGGTATTCGGGGGTGCCCGGCTCGGCGTAGATGCTCCCTTCCAGGTGGCGGGCGAAGGTGGGGCTCCACGATTGCCAGCCGTTCTGGTAGACGCGCCAGGTCGGGATGGGAGCGCCCAGGTCGGGGGCGGGGGCGGTTAGGACGTCGGCGGTCTCCAGGAAGAGCGGCGCGTCGCCGATGTTCGCCAGTTCCACCCACAGGCGGTATCCGTTGCCCGAGAGTTCCCACCGCCAGCGGGCCTGGAGGCCATCCTGCTCGCAGGAGCGCTCCGGTTCAGGGATGCGCAGGGTCCGGGGCTGGTCCCCGACCCGGTAGCGGACGACGGCGACGGCATCGCGGATGGCGGGGCCGTCGGACCAGGAAAGGGTTGCGCCGCGAGATGGCTGCACGGAGAGTTGGGGCTGGGAGGTGGTCATCTCACAACTCCGTGAAGTGATTTTTCGTGCTCTCTACGGTCGGCAGATTCGTCCACCGTATCGTCCGGGGGGTCGGCGGCTGGTAACGTGAAGTAGAAGGTGCTGCCCTCGCCTACGACGCTTTCTACTCCCACCTCGCCGCCCAATCGTTCAATGATGCGCTGTACGATAGAGAGACCCAGGCCATATCCTTCCCGGCTGTTCCCACTCAAACGGGTGAAGGGCACAAACACTCGCGCCCGATCCTCTGGTGCGATCCCGTAGCCGTTATCGCGCACGTTGAAGCGGATGTACCCATTCGCCTGCCGGACGGCGCTCAATTCAATGCGCGGTGGGATCGGTGGGACGGCGTCGGGCTTCCCCCCGTACTTGAGCGCGTTGCTCAAGTAGTTTACCCAAACTTCCTCAATCCACAGCGCATAGCCCAGCGCTCTGGGCCAGGACTCGGGGAGGATGATCTCGGCGTGCCGTTCGCGGATTTCGCGGGCCAGCCGTTTCTGCGCCTCGGCCACAATCGCAGCCATATCCAGGGGGGTGATTTGCACCTGCATCTGACGCGCGCTGGCCAGCAGGAGCAATCCGTCCACAATGTCCCTCATCCTGGAAAGGTGTTCGGAGATCAGGTTCAGGCATTGGCGCTGTTCTTCCGGGGAGAGGGTGCTTTCGCTATCCGTCAACAGCCAGGTATATCCCGCAATCAGGGCGAGTGGGCTTTTGAGGTCGTGGGCTACGGTCTGAGCGTAGGCGTCCAGTTCGGTGTTGCGCGCCTGGAGTTCAAGGTTAGATTGAGCGAGTGCCTGCTCGGCGCGCTTGAGTTCGGTGATATCCCGCAGAACAATCAACCGACCGGTGAAGCGGTTACGACGGTCGCGCAAAGGGGAGATACGCATGTCCAGATATTGCGGCGCCTCGGTGCCTCTGACAACTTCGGCCTGTCCGTCCATCACGTCGCGGAAGCGTTCCGTAAGGTCTGGCGGTATTCCCAGTGCAGCGCCAACATTCTTGCCGATGACCGTTTCGGTGACGCCGAAAAGGCGCTGTGCGGCGGGATTGATGTCCACGATGCGGTTCTGCAGGTCTATGACGATCACGCCGTCGCTCATGCTCTCAAAAAGGAGGTCGCGCGCCACCGGCGCTAGGTCCAGCAGGCGGGAGCGGAAGATGCCCGGAGTGAATGCCAGGCCAGTGAACAAAAAACCGATGGAGAAAACGGTCCAGCTGGGGATGGTACCAAGACCCGCTATGTAGATTATACCGGTCATAAGCAGGATGGTGGCACCCGCGATCAACGCGATTGCTTGTGGACGGTAAGGACGGGGAAGGCGGAGGGCAGTCCGGAGGATAATCCATGCGCCGAGAGCAACGATGAGGTAAATGTACGCCACAGCCACGTAGAACCAGGGGCCGTGGTGGTAAATCAGGATACGGCTATTGGTCGGGTCAGGAGTGAAGTCCGTCCAAAGCAGGCGGTGCCATTCGTTGGTGGCTGCCAGGAGGCATGTCAGTGCGGGGATGGCCCACAGGAGGACGACCTTCCAGCGGGCCAGTGGTCGTTCTATCTGACTGTAGGCCCGCGCGAACAGGTAAAAGAATACCGGGGCGCTGTTCATCCCCAGGTATTGCCATTTTGCCCAGAACACCTTGGAGGGGATCGTCGTGGCGGCAGATTCCAAGGCGAGGGAGAGGGCTGATGCGGCACCGGCAATCATCACCCAGGCCAGTTGGCGCGCGCCAGGCACCGAGCGCCGGCGCCAGGCATAGATGGCGAGGCCTCCTGAGATAAGGACGGTGAGAAAATGGATGACAGAATAGACGTTGAATGGCCCAATCATATAAAGCGACTTTTTCAGCACCCTCCAGCGGGGGAGAAGGAGGCCAGGGGGATGGGGGTGCGCTGACGGCCAGACCCCGCTTGCACGAGATCTGGACACGAGCCATAGATTTTTGTATTAGGCGGCGAAGCCGCCTAATACAAAAATCTTCTTTTTAGCCCTTGCTCGCTGGGGTGAAAGGCCTACTCTGTAAGGGCGTGGGAATCTGGGCCCGCCCTTCAGTGCCGGTAAAGGAAACTGTTAGCAAGGGAGGGTGTCGCTTTCTGTGAGATGCCCCGGAATTCCTCTGAGGAGCAAGACGGGCTTGCGCAGCCATTCGCCCCGCATGGGAAAGGGGTGGGGTGTGGGGGGTGTGGGGGCGGCGAAGCCGCCCTCACAAACCCCGCTTTCCCTTATCTCGTGGGCATGTTGCTTCCCGAAAGGGATTTGCTGCACAAGCCCAAGACCTGTTCGCTTGACGAAATCGGAAAGTTAAGGTATGCTATATCTGCACGGGGGTGGTTGGGTCCCGGTGGGCTCCCCGGTCTTCAAAACCGGTGGCGGGCCGCGCAGAGCGGGCCGCGGTGGGTTCGACTCCCATCCACTCCCGCAGGAGTCTCCCGAAAGGCCAGCCTTTTGGGAGGCTCATTCTTTTCGGGGGCCGCGCAGGCGGATCCGGGCCTCCCGGCAGCGGGGACACTCCATACCGGTGTACTCCGTCCCGCAGGTGCGGCAGACCTTGACCGGCAGTGGGCGTTCGTCATCCAGCGCGGCGACGATGACGTAAATCCGTTGCCCGGCGAACTCCGTCAGCCAATCGTTCAGCGCCGTTTCCCCCACCGACCATTCCCCCTGCGGTCCCCGACGCAGTTCCCCCTCCACCACCCGGGCGTCCAGTTCGTACGCCGCAGCGGCCAGTTCCCGCAGGGCTGCTTTCCTTACGGCTGGCATTTTTCCCCCATGGGCGGTTATCGTTTCGCGCGCCGTCTGGCGGCCGCTTCCCAGGCGACCACCAGCGGCACGGCGACACCGAAGGAAGAATACGTGCCGACCAGCATGCCGGTCAGCATTGTGGAGATGAACGAACGGATGGTCTCCCCGCCGAAGAGGATGATGGCGATCATCACAAAGATGGCATTCAACTGGGTCGCCAGGGAGCGGTGGATGGTCTCCAGAATGGAGCGGTTGGCGATCCGCTCAAACGGCTCTTCCCGGTAGCGCCGGACATTCTCGCGGATGCGGTCAAACATCACGATGGTGTCCTGGACGGAGAAGGAGGTTACGGTGAGCACGGCGGTGAGGAAGAGCGCGTCCACTTCCCACCCCCGAAGCAGGCCCATCAGCGCGTAGAAGCCGGTGACGATGATCAGGGAGTGGAGCATTGCCGCGATGGCCGAGACGCCGTAGCGGATGGAATGGGGCACGCGGCGGAACGACCACCAGATATAGCCGATGATCACAACCGCCGCAACGGAGATGGCGATTCCGGCCGCGCGGGCCACTTCCCCACCGACGATGGGGGAGACCGTTTCGTAGGTGGAAAGGTCCCGATTCACCGGCGCCACCTGGGCGGTCAGGTCGCCGAAGATGGCCCGTACCTGCTCGGGAGAGGCCTCGCGGGTCCGGACCTGCCAGGTGTTGTCCTCCGGGCGTCCCACGCGCTGGATGATCGCTTCCTCCAGGTCGTGCGCCGCCAGCACCTGACGAATGTCCGTCTCTGTGGCGGGTCCGTCAAAGTGCAGGATGAAGAGGCTACCGCCAGTGAAGTCCACCGCAAGGCGGAGCGGAGAGCCAAACTGAATGACGGTAACCACCAGCATCAGGATGCTCAGGGTTACCAGGATTCCGGAGATCAGGAAAAACCAGCGGCGTTTCTCTACAATGTTGAACATACCGCGTTCCTCATTACGTTTTACGCATTACG
>CAKZOY010000427.1 GCA_937138275.1 uncultured Chloroflexota bacterium | reverse complement strand
GCGGCCGTTTGACAGTTCTTCCCATTGATGCTAAACTCTCCCTGCAGCACTGCGCAGCGATCCATTCCCCAAACAAGGAGGCTCCGATGCGTCTGGACTACAAAAAGGTCTTCCTCATCGGTTTCGGCTTCTTCGCTACCAGTGTGATGTGGGCCGTCTACAACACCTACGTGCCCATCTTCCTCCAGGCCGGTGACCCCACCTTTGACAGGAAACTGGCGGTGCAGACCCTCGGCTTCGGCCTGAGCGCCACCCTCACCGGCTTCATTATGACGTTGGATAACATCGCCGCCTTCTTCATCCAGCCGATTATGGGGGCGATCAGCGACCGAACCTACACCCGCATCGGCCGCCGGATGCCCTACATTATCACCTGCGCCCCCATCGCTGTGCTGGCTTTCATCCTCATCCCTCTGGCCCCGATGATGATCCCGCCGGAACTGAACGGACAACTGGACAAGTTGGGCGGGTTGTTCGCCTTCTTCGTCGTCGCCCTGGGGGTGATGCTGCTGGCGATGGCGGTCTTTCGGACCCCCGTCATCGCCCTGATGCCGGACCTGGTGCCCTCGCCCCTGCGCTCCAAAGCCAACGGGGTGATCAACCTGATGGGCGGTCTCGGCGGTATCCTGGCGTTTCTCATCGGCGGGATCCTCTACCAGATTTACCGCCCGCTCCCCTTCTGGTTCGGCGGCGCGCTGACCCTCATCGCGGTCGCCATCCTGTTCTGGAAGGTGAAAGAGCCGAAGGAACTGGTAGAGGCTGCCCGCCACGAAGAGGGCCTGGGCGTCTTCCGGGGATTGCGCAACATCCCGCGGGAGAACGTCCGCAGTTTGACCTTCCTCATCCTGGCGATTTTCTTCTGGTTCGTCGGCTACAACGCCGTGGAGACGTTCTTCAGTTCCTACGGCGTCTCCGTGCTGGGGGTCAGTGAGGGGACTGCCGGGATGATCCTCAGTGTGGCCTACGTCACGTTCATCCTGTTCTCCATCCCCAGCGGGATTATCGCCACGCGCATCGGTCGCAAGCGCACCATCCTCATCGGCCTGGTCGTATTCACCATTGTCCTGGTTATCGCCTTTTTCGCCCCCATCGTTCCGGTGATTATCGGCCTGCTGGCGGTGGGCGGCATCGCCTGGTCGCTGGTCAACATCAACAGTTTGCCTATGGTGGTGGACACGTCCACCTCGGAGGAGGTGCTGGGGACCTACACGGGGCTCTATTATGTGGCGGGGACGCTGGCGGCGGTGGTGGGGCCCATCCTGAACGGCTGGGTGATTGACCTGACCGGGCGCAACTACAACATGATTTTCCTGGTCACTCCAGCGTTCTTCGTTCTGGCAATTCTGAGTATGCTGGGGGTGACGAAGGGCGAGGCGAAGACGACCGCATAACGCCCAGTTGGGCCAGTATCATCCCCGCCAGCATCAGCCCGCAGCCGACGATCTGGACCGGGGTCAGGCGTTCGTCCAGCAGCAGCCAGCCGAACAGGGCGGCAAAGACGGCTTCCAGGCTCATAATGATCGCCGCGTCGGTAGGAGGCGCGTGGCGCTGGGCCACGTTCTGGAGCGTATATCCGACCCCGATGGAGAAGACCGCGGTGTAGAGGACGGCCCACCATGCGCCGGGGAGTGCCACCAGCGTGTCGCGGCCCAGGGTGAGGCCCAGGGGGAGGTTGAAAAGCCCGCAGGCCACGTACTGGACGACCGCCAGCCGCAGCGGGTCGGCCCAGAGGACCAGTTGCCCGATCAGGATGACGTGCAAGGCGAGGAGCGCGGCCGCAACCAGCACCAGGCTGTCGCCAGGGGCGAGAGTCAGTTGGCCCTCGGCGCTGAGCAGGAAAAGGCCCACCGCGGCGATGACGGACGCACCCCATGCGGCCCAGCCGGGCCGCTGTCGCCAGACGGCCGTCAGCAAGAACGGCACCAGGACCACGTAGAGGCCGGTGATGAAGCCTGCTTTGCCGGCCGTGGTGAGGGCCAACCCCATCTGCTGAAAGGCAGAGGCCGCAAACAGGACCAGTCCGGCCAGAATTCCGCCCCCGATTTCCCGACGGGAGAGTCTCCCCATTCTGCGACCGATGACCGCGATGACCGGGAGCGCTCCCAGGAGGAAGCGCAGGCCGTTGAACAGGAACGGGTCCAGCGACGCCGCGGCGATTTTGCAGGGGACAAAGGCGCTGCCCCAGAACAGGGCGGTGGTCAGCAACAACAGGTCGGCGGTCAGGCGGTACTTGGGGGATTTCTGAACCATATAGAGAGGGGAGGGTGCCGGGCACGCTGGAAGTGCCCGGCACCTTTGTTATTGAGATTTATTTGGCGTAATCCACCGCGCGGGTCTCGCGGATCACCGTCACCTTGATCTGACCCGGGTACTCCATCGCCTCCTCTATTTTGCGGGCGATGTCGCGGGATAACTGGATGGCGCCCAGGTCGTCTATCTCCTCCGGCTTGACGATGATGCGCACTTCCCGCCCGGCCTGGATGGCGAAGGACTCCGAGACGCCGGGGAAGGAGGAGGCGACTTCCTCCAGGGCGCGGATGCGCTTGATGTACTGCTCCAGGCTCTCCCGGCGGGCGCCGGGGCGGGCGCCGGAGATGGCATCGGCGACCTCCACGATGATCGCCTCCAGGCTCTGCTGTTCCGCCTCGTGGTGGTGGGCCTCAATGCAGTGGATCACCTCTTCCGGCACGCCGTACCGCCGGGCGATTTCGGCGCCGATGAGGGCGTGTGTGCCCTCTACCTCAAAGTCCACCGCCTTGCCGATGTCGTGGAGCAGTCCCCCCAGGCGGGCCACTTCCACATTCGCCCCCAGTTCCGCGGCCAGCATCGCCGCCAGTTTCGCCGTCTCAATGGTGTGGAGATGCTGGTTCTGCCCGTAACTGGTGCGGAAGCGAAGTTTCCCCAACAGGGTGACCAGTTCGGGATGAAGACCTGCCACGCCTGTCTCGTAGATGGCCTGCTCTCCGGCCTCACGGATGAGTTGGTCCACTTCCTTCTGGGCATCGGCCAGCACTTTCTCAATCCGGCCGGGGTGGATGCGGCCGTCGGTGATCAGCCGTTCCATGGCCCGGCGGGCCACCTCCCGCCGCACCGGGTCAAAGCAGGAGATGGTGATGGTCTCCGGCGTGTCGTCCACCACCACGTCCACCCCGGCGATCTGCTCAAAGGTGCGGATGTTCCGCCCGCCGCGCCCGATGATACGGCCTTTCATCTCGTCGGAGGGGAGGTCCACCGAAGAGACGGTTAGTTCGGCCACCTGTTCGCTGGCCATTCGCTGGATGACGTTGGCGAGGATTTTGCGCGCCCGCCGTTCGCCCTCATCCCGGGCCTCCTGTTCAATCTCGCGGATGACGCGCGCCATATCCTGGCGGGTGCCCTCGGCGACCAGGTTCAGCAGTTCCTGGCGGGCCTCCTCCTGGGTCATCCGGGCGACTTCCTCCAGGGCCCGGGTGCGCTCTTCCTGGAGCCGTTCCAGTTCGTTGCGCTGACGGTCCAGCGCGCTCTGTCGCTTGTTCAGCATCTGCTCGCGCTTATCCAGTGCTTCCTGGCGTTGGTCCAGTTTCTCCCGTCGCTGCTGGAGCCGTTCCTCCTCCCGGCGCAGGTTGTTGCGCCAGCGGTCTATCTCCGCCTGCGCCTCGTTCCGAATTTGCATCGCTTGATCCCGGGCGGCCAGAACTGTCTTCTGCGCCTCGCCGGTTGCTTCTTCCAGGATGCGCTGGGCCTGTTCCTGCGCCTGGCGCAGGATGCTCCCTTTACGGGAAGATGCAAACCAGTATCCCGCTCCAATGCCAATTCCGATGGCTACGACCAATCCGACAATCCAGAGTAACGTTTCCATAACCTGTTATTCCTCTTCCGAAGATGTAGCGGGGCGGGAATCGGCCACGGCCCGCAGGACGATGGGCTGTACAACTCCGTAGGAGAAGCCCCGCCGAAGGAGATAGTCCGTCAGGCGGCGGCGAAGAACGTCCGGAGAGAGCCCCCGCAGTTTCCGGAGGGCCATTTCCGCCGCGCGGGTTGCGGCCTCTTCTTCGTCGTACTCGGCCAGGGCTTCTTCTATGGCCGACTCATCCACCCCTTTCTGGTAAAGTTCCTGGCGGAGGGCCATCGCCCCCCGTGGGTTGTGCTGGAGACGGTTCTGAATCCAGTAGCGGGCGAACTCCCCATCGTCCACCAGCCCGCTCCGGCGCATCCGCTCTATGGCGGCGGCGACCGTCTCCTCATCGTACTTTTCCGCCAGCCGCTGCCGCAGTTCCGCCTCGCTGCGGGGGCGGTAGGAGAGCAGGTCCAGGGCCCGGTCGGCGGCCCGCTCGGCGGAGTCCCGCTGCCGGAGGCGGGCGATTTCTTCATCGGAGAGGACCTGCCCCACCCGCAGGCGGGCCGCCTCTATAGCCGCCAGTCCGAAGGCAAAGCGGCCGTCCAGGTAGACGTTGACCCGGTTGCGGTTCCGTTTCTGGACTTTCAGGGCTGTGATTTGTCCGCCCATAGAAACAAAACGCGCCGTGGCAGATGACCACGGCGGGCGCTTTTCCACCGTCCCCGATCCGCAGATGGGGTATGGCAATAGACGCGGCCAAAAGGGGAGATTTCTACCCTGCGCGCTCTACCCCGTTGACCATGCAGCAATCTGCGTCCATGACGCCGTTCTCAAGAGTGCTGATGCAATCCCGAAAATCCCACCTGTCGGATTGGACGACAGGATGATGCGCCTCGCCGTGGCCCGGATCAGGTTACGCCGGTTCTATGTCCTCGGTTACCAGGGAAGGAGGGGCTTCCATTGCCTTTTCCCGGATCATCCGCTCCAGTTCCATAGCGATGTCCGGATGATCCCGCAAATATTGCTTGGCGTTCTCCCGCCCCTGGGCGATGTTCTGCCCCTGGTAACTGTAGAAAGAGCCGCGCTTTTCTACGAAGCCGTACTGGACTGCCAGGTCCAGAATGTCCCCCTCCCGGCTGATGCCCTTGCCGTAGATGATGTCAAACTCGGCGACCCGGAAGGGCGGGGCGACTTTGTTTTTGGTCACGCGCACGCGCGTGCGGCTGCCGATGACTTCGCCTTTTTCCTTGATCCCTGTCACCCGGCGGACGTCCAGACGGACGCTGGCGTAGAATTTCAGCGCCCGGCCACCGGTCGTGGTCTCCGAACTGCCGAAAACGACGCCGATCTTCTCCCGCAACTGGTTGGTGAAAATCATTGCTGTGTTGGACTGCTTGATCGCGCCGGAGAGTTTGCGCAGGGCCTGGCTCATCAGCCGGGCCTGGAGGCCGGGGTGGGAATCCCCCATGTCGCCTTCAATCTCGGCGCGCGGGACCAGCGCGGCCACCGAGTCTATCACGATCACATCCACGGCCCCGCTTCGGACGAGGGTCTCGGCGATTTCCAGGGCCTGCTCGCCGGTATCCGGCTGGGCGATGTAGAGGTTGTCCACATCCACGCCGCAGGCTTCCGCATAATCCGGGTCCAGCGCGTGCTCCATGTCAATGTAGGCCGCCACGCCCCCCAACTTCTGGACCTCCGCAACAATATGGAGGGCAAGGGTGGTCTTCCCGGCACCATCGGGGCCGTAGATTTCGGTCACCCGGCCGCGCGGGATGCCGCCCACGCCCAGAGCAATATCCAGCGAAAGGGCCCCGGTGGGGATGACGTCTACCGCCAATTGGGTAGCTTCCCCCAAGCGCATTACTGCACCTTCCCCGAACCGCTTGGTCAACGTCGCCAGCGCGGTTTCCAGTGCCTTTTTCCGTCCTTCGTCCTTCATCAGAATCACCGCCTTAAAGGTGTAACCCGCTGGAATTACCCGGCCCTCCTCGCGTCTTTTCCCGTTGGGGCACGGGGACAACCCTTCATTAGGGCCGGACCTATGGACTTCTCATTTAAGTTTACTACGAAACCGGGGAAAAGGCAAATTGGGTTGAGTCAGTGCTCCCAAAATCGGGGGCGGGCGGCCGAAGGC
Organism: uncultured Chloroflexota bacterium; assembly: GCA_937138275.1. Taxonomy (GTDB): domain Bacteria; phylum Chloroflexota; class Anaerolineae; order B4-G1; family DUEL01; genus SpSt-77. Next base: position 162 of record CAKZOY010000427.1, on the reverse strand, counting down.
CGCCCGCCCCGAAACCCCACAAACCCCACTCTCTCTTTTTTCGCGGGCGCGCCGCTCCCCCGAAATGATTTGCTGCACAAGCCCTGCCCGTTCCAGAGAGGGAGGAATTCGGGGCGCGAAAGTACCCCTGGTGTGGCTCGCACAATCCCAGGGGCGATGACG
>CAKZOY010000426.1 GCA_937138275.1 uncultured Chloroflexota bacterium | reverse complement strand
GGGGGCATTTGCCCAGAATCACCACTCACCGGAGTGACTACCGGCTCGTGGTGTCCAGGACACTATTTTCATATGTGGTGCCCTTGGGGGCATGTTAAACTACATAGTTCTCTGAATATGGCACAAACGGCGATATTTGTCAAGCGGGCATCGCGCAAAGGAACGGCCCGGGGGCGCTCTGCTTCGTTCAGGAGACAGCCCGGCGGTATACTTCCAGCGTGCGGCGGGCGGTCTCTTTCCAGGTAAAGCGGGCGGCGTGGGCAGGACCGTCTGCCCGCAGGCGAGCGCGCAGGTCTGGGTCGCTCAGCCCCCGCGCCAGCCCGGTGGCGATGTCTTCGGGGTCGTCGGGGTTGACGATAACTGCCGCTGCGCCAGCGACTTCCGGGAGCGATCCCCGGTCGGAGATGAGGACGGGGGTGCCGCAGGCCATCGCTTCCAATACGGGCAGGCCGAACCCCTCGTAGAACGAGGGCATCGCCAGCAGCGCTGCGCCGTTGTAGAGGGCTGGGAGGTCGGCATCGGGGGTGTCGGGCAGAAACCGGAGGTGTTCCTGCAAGCGGAGCGTCTCCACCTGGCGGTCAATCTCTTCGTATAGCCATCCGCGGCTTCCGACGATGACCAGTGGCACGGAGACCTCTCGTCGGTCCAGGAGAATCCGATACGCCCGGAGCAGGCCGGGCAGGTTCTTGCGGGGCTCCAGAGTCCCCACGAACAGAACGTATCCCGGGTGCAGGTTATACCGGCTCAGGGTCTCCTGCACGACGGCGGGGGGAAGCGGCCGGAAGGCTGGGAGCACCCCTTCGTATGTGACGGTCACTTTCTCCGAAGGCACTCCCAGGAGGCGGATCAGATCGGCGCGGGTGGTCTCCGAAACGGCAAGGATGTGGTCGGCACGGGCGACGGCCCAGGCGATCTGGTCGTTGTAGTATCGGCGGCTCTCCGCGGTGAGAAATTGGGGGTAATACAGAAAGTTCAGGTCGTGGACGGTGATGACGAAACGGCAAGCGCCGAAGGCCGGGGGGATGAAATCCGGGCTGTGCAGCAGGTCCAGGCGCAGCGGCGCGATCTCCACTCCCAGTGCCCACCGTTCCAGCCGGTGGTGGCAGGGGGTCCACATTGTGGCGCGACGAAAGTTCGCTCCGGCCTCCCGGCGCGTCCGATCCCGCCGGTGGCGCAGGACGCGGTAATCGGTCTCCGGGTCCAGATCGGCCAGGGCCGAGAGCAGATGCCGGGTATAGTTGCTGATCCCACCCCGGCGGTAGGCGATGAGTCGGGCATCTATTCCAATGCGCACGGGGGAAATTATAGCGAGGGTCGGACAGGTGTCAAGGAGGCTGGGGGCGTCCTTTTCGTTCGCCGTTCGTTTTCTCTTGCCAGACTCCCCTGGCCGAGTATAATGGGGGAGGGTTGAAGGCAGAACCTTCAGCCGCGGACGCTGCTCCGGCGACCGCGCAGGCAGTTGCTCGGCACAATGAAATTCTTCGTGTCCTTTGTGTGGCCCTTTGTGCTCTTTGTGGCAAAAACTTCCCGGAAAGGAATCCGATGATCCGTGCCGGTGTGGTGACCATCAGCGATAAGGGGTACGCGGGCGAGCGGGAGGACGTCAGCGGGCAATTGCTGACCGACCTCCTGCGCGGGATGGGGGCGGAGGTCGTCGCCCGGACCATTGTGCCCGACGAACCGGAACAGATTCAACAGACTCTCATCCATCTGGCCGACGACCTGCGCCTGGATGTGGTCCTGACGACCGGCGGGACGGGGTTCACGCCCCGCGATCACACCCCCGAGGCGACGCGCGCCGTCCTGGACCGGGAGACGCCCGGACTGGCGGAGATGCTGCGCTGGGAGGGGTATCGGCGCACCCCCCTGGCGGTCCTCTCCCGCGGCGTCGCCGGGCTGCGCGGTCGGACCCTGATCATCAACCTTCCCGGAAGCCCGCGCGCGGTGCAGGAGGGGATGGAAGTGCTGGCCCCTCTCCTGCCCCATGCGGTCAAAATGGCCCGCGGCGAGGATACCGAACATCACGGAGGCGCGCATGCAGGATGACCGCCGACCTGTCCTGAGCGTGGAAGAGGCGCTGGAGCGGATTCTGGCGACGGTCCGCGCGCTGGATGCCGAGCGGGTGCCCATTCTGGAGGCCGTCGGGCGGGTGCTGGCGGAGGAGGTGACGGCAGACCGGGACATCCCCCCGCACACCAATTCGGCGATGGACGGGTACGCCGTGCGCGGGGCGGATGTGGCCCGGGTGCCGGTCCGCCTGCGGGTTGTCGGGGAGGCGGCGGCGGGCCGCCCCTGCTCTGTAGAGGTGATGCCCGGCGCGGCGGTGCGCATTATGACCGGCGCGCCGATGCCCGCAGGCGCCGATACCGTCGTCCCCTTTGAGCAGACCCACGCGGACGGGGAATGGGTGGAAGTCCTGAAAGCCACCGCTCCCGGCGCCAACGTCCGCCCCGTCGGGGAGGACGTGCGCGCGGGGGAGACGGTACTCTCGCCGGGGGCCGTCCTGCGCCCGCAGGAGATCGGCATGCTGGCCGCGCTGGGCCGGACCGAGGTGACGGTTATCCGGCGGCCGCGTGTGGCGATTCTGGCTACCGGCGACGAGGTCGTCCCGCCCTGGGAGACCCCCGGCCCGGGGCAGATTCGGGACGCCAACTCCTACACCGTCGCCGCTCAGGTGCAGCG
>CAKZOY010000425.1 GCA_937138275.1 uncultured Chloroflexota bacterium | reverse complement strand
CCAAGGCGATAGCCCGTTGGCTTTTGCCCTGCCAGCGGCCTTTTCAAAGGGCACAGCCGCCAATTTTTGTTTTATAATTTAAGATTTGCCATTGTCAATATAATTACAGATGCGGAACAAATGCATTACTCACCTCCTGTTCTAAAGTTTGGCCTTTTGTATCTATCTCAGCCAGGTTCTAATTTCACCGCTGAGACGCTGAGAACGCCGAGCCTTTATGCTTTGTAGAGCGTCAAGTGGTTCTCCAAGGGCGAGAAAGAATTTCTCTGCATCCTCTGCGACGAGCAGTTGCGGCCTTTAGAATTTACTCCCTTCCCTTCTGGTAGCCCAAAAGGCCAAGGTTCATTGGGAGAAGAGAGAGGGCAAGGAAGAAAGGTAAATAGAACTGGCAACGATTCGTCCTCTGGTGCTTATCAAAACAAAAAACCCTCTGAATAGTGTTATCCAGAGGGGCTCGGGTAAAAAAAGACCTCTTCTGAAAGAAGAGGTCACAAGCGAATCTCGCCACCTCTTATCTTTCAGAATGAAGACAATCCATCCGGATTGCCATTCTGCCGGAATTGGCACCGTTCCTGAGCACAGGATGGTTGCCGAGGCTTCATAGGGCCGGTCCCTCCGCCTCTCTGGATAAGAGTGCGCCGTTACGGATTGTTAATAGCCCGCTGGCAGCAAGTTGAGGCAGACTATACCACAGTCTTTGAAATTGTCAAGTCTGTTGCGTGCGGGGCTTGGGCAGCGATTCGCCCTGGGTGGGAAAGGGGTGGGGTGTGGGGTTGTGGGGGCGGCGAAGCCGCCCCCACAACTCCACTTTCCCCCCTTCTTCACGGGCGCGCCGCTCCCCGAGATGATTCGCCGCGCAAGCCCGTATAACGTGCCAGGCACCTGGGAGGTGCCTGGCACATTATGTCGGTCGGTTATGCCGGCCCACCGGCGGCGCGCCAGTACTCCACCAGCCGCCGGATGCGGATACGCTGGGCGCGCAACCAGCGGCGCGGCCCCAGGATCGCCCGCCCGAACTCCGGTGGACGGTCCGGCAGCCGCTGGAGTTTCCCCTCCGCCACCAGTCGGTCCCAGAAAGCGAAGAACCGCTCCCGCAATTCCTCGTCGCTGAATTCGGCCCCCCGTTCGTAGACCTCCCGGGCCAGTTGCTCAATATAGGCGGCCGTTTCCTCAATCAGAGTTTCCACCGGCTCCAGGACAATCCCCCACCCGTAGACCGGGTCCAGCGGCATAGAGCCGAACTCCATCGGGGAGGGAGGGCGCACCGATCCTTCCTCTGGCTCACCGGTGGATGATGGGGCGACGGGTTGTGGGTTATCTGCTGGCATTATTCACCGATGACCAGGGCGGAGAGCATCAGGTTGCCGTGGAGATTGGTGCCGGGCAGAAGCATCCCCTGCTCGCCAAAGGAGCAGAAACCCAGGAACGGCGCGTCGCCGATGGCGCCCTTGACCACCCCGACCACTTCGCCAATGCGGTCGCCCAGGGCCACCCGCCGCCCGGCGCAGTGGACCAGGAAGGCGGCGCGGACTTCTTTCATCCCCTGCGCGGCCTGACGGACGACCTCGCCCGCCGACGCGATCAGTTCGTCCACGGTGGCTTCCATCAAGACGACCTCCTCGCCCTCGGCGAACTCGGCGAAGGCGCCGATGGTGCCGTCCTCATTCCCCGTCGCCAGGTGCTTGATGAGATACGTATCCCCCATTGGCGTCGCCAGCGGGGCCAGGAGGCTCTCCCCCAGCAGTTTCAGGCCACCGATGAGGTCCTCGCGCCGTTTCCCCGTCCATTCGGCATAGACGTCCAGCGCGGGGCGGCCGTCCAGTGTCTTCAGGGTGCGGCCCTCGGCGCCGGCCCGGGCCCGCTTCGCAGTGGGGCGGTAGCCGCTGCCGAAGGCATAGCCCACTTTGGCGTAGAGGGCCGCCACGACGGCGCTATCTTCCAGCACCCGGCCGTTGGCGAAGGCCTTCCAGTACCCCTCAATGGTGTTATCTCCGGGGCTGCCGCCGACGACCGGGACGCCCGGATGCCGGGCGGCGATGCCCCCGACCACCCCCTCCTCGCTCCCCGGCGGCGTCAGCATCAGGAAAAGGTCCGGTTCGCGGCTCTGTCCGGCCTGGCGGCGGGCCAACCCTGCGGCGATTGCGCCCGCCCGGCGCGGGTTCCCCCCGATCATACAGCGGGCAACCCCCGCCTGCACGCCGGAAAGGAGCATCAACCCTGCCACCCCGTTCGGGCCGGCCTGGAAGCCCGCCGGGGTCAGGATGCCGGTGAAGGAACTGCCGCCGAATATCGGGACGCCTTTCAGATGGCGCGCGACTTGCGGCACCAGAACCGAAAGGTCCATATCCACCGTGGCGAAGAGCAGGGCCAGGCTGGGGGACTCTCCCCCTAAACCGGCCGAAGCCATCTCCACCACCTCTGTCGCGGCCGTCCGGGCATCCTTTGCCAGACTCCATCCCACTCCTGCGCGTACGGTCATGGTACACCTCCCTTGTAAACCCTGTGGCTGGGAACGGTACAACGGTACATGGGAAATTATACACCGGAACGGGTGATGGGAGAAGCAGATTTTCGGTGGTCCGTCATTACACCAGTCGGAGGTCGGGGTCTACGTCCAGGTCCCAGTTGGCGCGAACACCGGCCCGGTAGCGAAAATAGCCGCAGGCCGCCACCATCGCCGCGTTGTCGGTGCACAGGATGGGGGGCGGATAGTAGACGGGGACGGTCGCCCGCGCCCGAATGGCCGCCCGCAGGACCTGGTTGGCGGAGACCCCGCCCGAGAGCAGGATCGCCGTCGCTCCGAACTCCCGCGCCGCGGCCACCGTCTTCGTTGCCAGGACGTCCATCACTGCCTCCTGGAACGCCGCCGCCAGGTCGGAGACAAAGCGGGACGGGGCCCCTTGTTGCTGCACCAGACGGGCGACCGCCGTCTTCAGCCCGCTGAAACTGAAGTCGTACGTCTCCTCCAGCCAGGAGCGGGGCAGGCGGAAGCGGGCCGGGTTTCCCGCGGCCGCGGCCTTCTCTATGTTCGGACCGCCCGGATAGGGCAATCCCAGCAGCCGCCCGACCTTGTCAAACGCCTCCCCCGCCGCGTCGTCCAGCGTGCCGCCCAGGTACTGGTAGTCACCGTGGCCCCGCATCAGCACCAGTTCCGTATGGCCGCCGGAGACGATGAGCACCAGCAGGGGGAAGGAGAAATCCCGGGGGCCATCTCCGGTGTCCAGCCAGTTGGCGTAGATGTGGGCCTCCAGGTGGTTGACCGGAATCAGGGGCAGTCCCCGGCCCAGCGCCAGCCCTTTGGCGACGTTCACCCCTACCAGCAGCGACCCCACCAGTCCCGGCCCGACGGTGACCGCCACCGCGCTCAGGTCGTCCCAGGTCGTCCCGGCCTGGGCCATCGCGTCCTGGACCACCGGGACGATGGCCTCAATGTGGGCCCGGGAGGCCAGTTCGGGGAAGACTCCGCCGTAGCGAGCGTGCAGGTCCACCTGCGAGGCGACAATGTTGGATAGAATACGACGACCGTCGGCGACCACCGCCGCCGCGGTCTCGTCGCAGGAGGTCTCTATTCCCAGAATGCGCACTTCGGACATTACCGATACTCCACGCGTACACCCTTCAACCGACTCAGCCCCCACTCCAGGGCCAGGATCAGCGCCACAAAGGGCAGATCCACCAGCAGGGTCAGGGTACAGGCGACGCCCAGCCAGCGCAATGCGCCGGAGAGAGAGGTCGCCAGCGCCGGTCCCATCTCCAGCAGGAGCACCAGTCCCACCACCAGGGCGAAGAAGAGGGCCAGGACGGGCCAGGCGCGCATATCGGAGCGACTGGGGAGCATCGTGTTGCTGACGGCGAAGGCCAGGTAGGCCCAGACCCAGGCGTCGCGGGCGTGGAAGGCCCCTTTCAGACCCGCCCAGGCGGCGGCCCAATCCGACCGGGCCAGCGCTGCGCCCACCGGCCCCAGCCCCAGCCCCCAGTGCCCGATCAGGAGCAGGGCCAGGCAGCCCGCCACTAGCGGCGCCAGGCCGATGAGCGCCGTCTTCACCGGCCCCGTCCGCTCCACGGGCACAAACCCCAACTGGATGCGGTCGCCCTGACGGACCGGGACGATGGAGACCCGTCCCACCCGCGCGCCGAGAATCCAGGCCATGAGCGCGTGGCTGAGTTCGTGGAGCGCCACGCCCGGCAGGAGGGGCAACGCGTAGAGCCAGACCGCCGCCTCCGGCTCGCCCAGCGTCAGCAGAGCCACCCCCTGCAGGTGACGGTGAATCTGCCGTTCCACCCACAGGAGCGCCCCCAGCGCCGCCGCAAACCACACCAGCGCACCGAAATCCATCTTACGTTTTACGTTTTACGCATTACGTGTTACGTGTTGCGTATTCCGCAACGACCCACTCCCACAGCCGCCGGATGC
>CAKZOY010000424.1 GCA_937138275.1 uncultured Chloroflexota bacterium | reverse complement strand
ACAGTTACGTATTGGCTACTGGTAAGGCCATCCATCAGATAGTCGGAGATTAAAACGGAGGAGTACTATGGCGCGCGTTCGTAAGGCTCTGCTCAGCGTCTACGACAAAACCGGGCTGGTGGAATTCGCTCGCAGGCTGGTTGAGCACGGAGTGGAGTTGATCGCCAGTGGGGGCACTGCCCGGCTCCTGAGCCAGGCCGGGCTGCCAGTGACCGAAGTCGCACAGGTCACCGGATTCCCGGAGGTGCTGGGGGGACGGGTCAAGACGTTGCACCCGGCGATCCATGCGGCGATTCTCTCCACCGACGCCCCATCCCACCGGGAGGAACTGGCCTCCTTAGGGATTACGCCCATTGACCTGGTGGTGTGTAACCTCTACCCCTTCTCCCAGGTAATAGCCGACCCGCAGGTCTCCCTGGAAGAAGCGGTGGAGAACATAGATATCGGTGGGGTCACCCTGCTACGGGCGGCGGCAAAGAACTTCGCCCGGGTCACCGTGGTGACCGACCCCGCCGACTACGAGACGGTGTTGGACGAGGTGCGGGAGCGAGGCGAAGTGAGCGAGGCTACCCGTCGCCGCCTGGCCTACAAAGCCTTCGCCCACACCGCAGCGTACGATGAGGCCATCCGACTCTTTTTCTGGCAACGGGGGTTTGCCCAGGAAGGCGACCGCTTCCCCACCCATCTGACGCTCCATCTCCGGCGGTATGAGGCACTCCGCTACGGCGAGAACCCCCACCAGCCCGCGGCCCTGTATCATTTCGCCGGGGTTCCCGGCCCCCTGGGAGGGCGACTGCTCCAGGGAAAGGCCCTCTCGTACAACAATATCCTGGACCTCCACGCGGCCTGGCGGGCAGCCCAGGGATTCCCAAAGCCGACGGTGGTCATCGTGAAGCACACGAACCCCTGCGGATTGGCGTCGGCGGATTCGCTGGCTGCCGCGTACGGCCCTGCGCTGGCTGGCGACCCCGTCTCCGCCTTCGGGGGCATTATCGGCGTCAACCGCCCTTTTGACGGGGAGACCGCACGCCGGTTAGGGGACCTCTTTGTGGAGTGCATCGCCGCTCCCGCCTTCACCTCCGATGCCCTGGAGATTCTCTCCGGTCGTCCGAACCTCCGTCTTCTGGAAATCCCCACGGACTCCGTCCCGGGATTCCCCTGGGAGGCGCATACCGTACCGGGTGGGTTGCTGGTTCAGGAACCGGACATCGGGGAAGACGACGAGGCCGAGTGGCAGGTTGTCTCCCGGCGCGCCCCTTCGCCGGAAGAATGGGAGACGTTGCGCTTCGCCTGGCAGGCCGTCCGGTACGTGAAATCCAACGCCATCGTCCTGGCCCGGCGGGTAGATGAAGCGCAGGCGCTGGTCGGGGTAGGGGCCGGGCAGATGAGCCGGGTGGATGCGGTACGAGTAGCCACCCTCAAAGCGGGCGCGCGGGCGGTGGGAGCCGTGATGGCCTCCGACGCCTTCTTTCCTTTCCCGGATGGTGTAGAGGAAGGGGCACAGGCCGGGGTGACCGCGGTGATCCAGCCTGGCGGTTCGGTCCGGGACGCCGATGTGATCGCCGCCGCCGACCGGTTGGGCCTGGCGATGGTGTTCACCGGCCGCCGTCACTTCCGACATTAGGGCTTGGGCAGCCATTCGTCCCGCATGGGAAAGAGGTGGGGAGGGGGTTTGTGGGGGCGGCTTCGCCGCCCCCACAAACCCCACTCTCCCTTTTTCGCGGGCGCGCCGCTCCCCCGAAATGATTTGCCGCACAAGCCCCCATTAGGGAATACCCTCTTGGGCTGCGCCATTACGGATTGAGTTGATAGTTGGGCGCCTCTTTGGTGATGATCACGTCATGCGGATGGCTCTCAATCAGACCTGCGTGGGTGATGCGGATCAACCGGCCCTTCTGCCGCAACTCCTCCAGCGTCGCCGCGCCTGCGTAGCCCATCCCTGCCCGCAGGCCCCCGACCAGCTGATAAATGTAATCGTGCAGAGGGCCTTTGTAGGGGACCCGTCCCTCCACCCCTTCGGGGACCAGTTTGCCGGGTGTCTGACCAGACCCGTAGCGGTCCCGCCCGTAACCGTGCATCGCCCCCAGACTGCCCATGCCCCGGTATTCCTTGAAACGTCGTCCTTCGTAGAAGACGATTTCCCCGGGCGCTTCGTCCAGCCCGGCCAGCAAATTCCCCAGCATCACTGCCGACGCCCCGGCGACGATCGCCTTCACAATGTCGCCGCTGTACTTGATCCCCCCGTCGGCGATGATGGGGACACCGTAGGGCATAGCGGCCCGGGCACAGGTGTAGATAGCACTCACCTGCGGCATCCCCGCTCCGGCGACGACGCGCGTGGTACAGATAGAACCGGCCCCCACGCCCACTTTGACCACGTCGGCACCGGCGCGGATCAGCGCCTCGGTCCCTTCCGCCGTCACCACATTCCCGGCGATGATGGGGAGTTGGGGCCAATGGTGACGGATGCGATGGATGGCCCGGATGACCCCTTCGGAATGACCGTGGGCCGTATCTATGACAACGATATCCACCCCGGCATCCACCAGCAACTGGGTCCGCTCCTCCAGGTCATCCCCCACCCCCACCGCCGCACCGACCAGCAGCCGCCCCTGCGCATCGCGGGCTGCATGGGGATACTGGCGGGCCTTCTGGATGTCCTTCACCGTAATCAGCCCTTTCAGGACCCCGGCCTCGTCCACCAACGGGAGTTTCTCAATCCGGTATCGCTGGAGAATCGCCTTCGCCTCTTCCAGAGTGATCCCCACCGGCGCAGTGACCAGCGGCTCCCGGGTCATGAAGTCGCTGACGGGATGATCCAGGTCGGCTGCCTCCAGAAAACGGATGTCCCGATTGGTCAGAATCCCCACCAGCCGATGACGCTCATCCGTGATGGGAACCCCGCTGATGTGGTAGGTCGCCATGATCTCCTCCGCCTCCCGGACCGTGGCGGTGGGGGGTAGAGTGATGGGGTCCACAATCATCCCCGACTGGGCGCGTTTCACTCGGGAGACTTCCTGCGCCTGGGCCTGGGGAGACATATTCCGGTGGATAATCCCCAGCCCTCCTTCCCGGGCCAGCGCGATAGCCATAGGCGCTTCGGTCACCGTGTCCATCGCCGCCGAAAGGACGGGAATGTTCAGTCGGATGGCAGGAGTCAGCGAGATACTGACATCGGTCTGAGCGGGCAGCACTTCGCTATAGCCGGGGACTATGAGAACATCATCAAATGTCAGCGCTTCAAAATGGTTGAAAAGGTCAGCATTCTGGTTCATTCTTCCCTCCCTTCCAAGTAGTTGTTCTAAATTATACCTCAAAGCAGCGCATTCTCACACCACTGCGGGCTTGGCCCGCACGGGGTGCATTTCAGTTTTATGGCAGATTGTGGGGTAATACCCACCTGCGAATCTGACATCCCCAAACGCGATTGGTATAACTTGCCATAGAACAGAAATGCACCCGGGCTTGGGGGCTTGTGCGGCAATTCGCCCCGCATAGGATGGCACTGAAAAGTAGAGGATGAGGCGCTGAAAGTATGCCGCACTTTTCCTGACGAAATCAGCCCGATTGTCTCCCGGCAAATCAATGGTAAAATACCACTGACCACCGCCGCTCAGGGAGGAGCGATGCAATGCCCACGGTGTGGTCGGGGCGACTGGGCACCTCCGGCGCCCTGCCCCGATTGCGAGTTCGCCGGCCCGCCCGAGGCCGCTGAAGAACTGGCCCACGTCCGCTACTTGCTGGCGGAACTGGACCGATGGCCCTCGGAGATTCCCGGACTCTCTCCGACAGCCGTTGCGCGCCTGCGCGCCCGCTACACCCGCCGCCAGCGGGAACTGGAAGTTGCCCTGGAACTGCGCCCCCCGCCTCCTACCCCCGAAGAGGCGCAGGAACTGGCCCGCGAACTGGCCCGCCTGGAGACTACTCTGGACTTTCTCCGGCGCTGGGGACCTCCCGAATGGCGACAGCCCGGCGCCGCCCCCGCGCGTGTCGGCGAACTGGAACGGGAAATCGCCGCCCGGCGCGCCCGTCTGGCCGAAGCGGAAACCCCACCCCCTCCACCCCAGAGCCTCCAGCACCGCCTGGATGTTCTGCGAAGCATCCAGGACGAAGTCCGCCGCCTGGTGGAGGCCGGAGCCTGGACGGAAGAGGCCCGCGCGCAGAGGGCGCTGACCAAACTGGAGAAATCGGTCACCGAACTGGAAGTTCTTCTGGGCCTGCGCCCCGCCCTTCCGCTCCCCCGCTCCTCCGCCCCTCCGCTCCCCCGCTCCCCCGCTGCCCCACCCGTCGCCCGTCCACCCCGCCAACCGCTAACCTGGGACCTGGTCTGGCGTACCCTCCTCTCCGAACGCACCCTGCGCACCCTCATGTTCATCGGCGCGTTTCTCGTCTTCGCCTCGGCCGTCACCCTGGTTATTTACAACTGGGAGCGCTTCCCCCCCTGGGCCCAGGTCGCCATCCTCTCCGCCTTCACCCTCTTCTTCTACGGCCTGGGTTGGTACGTACGCGGGCCGATGCATCTGCGCAATTCCGGCATCGCCCTCACCGCCACTGCCTCCCTCCTGGTCCCGGTGGACTTCTACGCCGTCTACCTCTCCGGCGGCATCTTCCCCAGAGAAGCCTGGGCCGAAGTCTGGTGGCTGACTTCCGCCGTCTGCCTGGTTGCCTACTCCCTCACCGTGTGGAAAGTGCGGGTGGAGTTCTTCGGGTACCTGGTGGGGACGGCGCTGGGGAGTTTGCTCTGCGCGTCCCTCCAACTGGCGGGCGTCTCCTCCGACCTCTGGTCGCCCTGCCTGGGCGCGCTGGCGCTGGCCCTGCTGGTCGCCGAACCGCGCGGGCCTCCCGTCCTTCGGCGCCCCTTCCGCCACCTGGCCCTCCTGACCACTCTGGCCGCAGCGCTGCTCCTGACCGGCCTGTGGCTGGCCGGGCAGGGCGACCGGTCCCCATTCCGGCTGGCGCTGGCCCTGGACTGGTGGCTGGCGGCGGCCGCCTACGGGCTGACCACGGCGCGCACCCTCCAGCCGATGTTCCTCTCCGTCGCCTGCGCGGCCCTGCCGATGGCCTCCTACACCACCCTGGCGCCCCTCTTTGAGCGGATGGAGGTCCCCTCCGCCTGGCATACCCTGCCCCTGGCCGCGCTCTCTCTGATTTATCAGACGGTCGGATTCCGGGCCCGCCGGACCGACCGTACCCGCGTGCTCTCCCCGCCCCTTGTGGGCTGGGCGATCGGCCTGGGGGCCCTGGCAAGTATCTGGGGGCTGACGGACATGGCCGCCGCGTCGGCCGCCCATACGATGCTGGCCGCAACGGCGGCGCTGGCGGCCGCGCTCTGGGGGCAACCCCGACTTCTCCCTCTGGCGAGCCTCCTTTCCCTCTCTGCGGCCCTCACCGGCGCCTCCACCCTGGGGCTGGAAATGGCCGAGTACGGCCTGCCCCCGGCGTCCCTGGCCCTGGCTCACCTGGGGGCCGCCGTCCTCCTGCGGCGAGCGGAGCGATACACCCCCTACCTCTACGGCAGCGCCCTGATTCTGGCGGCGCTGGCGCTGATGCCCCCGATCGTCGCCGAAGACCGCCCCTGGTTCATCTACACCCTGGGCCATGCGATCGCCCTCTCCGGCTGGACCGCCGGTCTGGCCCATACGGGCGCGCATCCGGGCCTGAACCGCCTCTTCCCCCGCCGGAGCGTCCTGCACTGGACGACCGCCCTCCCCCTGCCCCTCTGGTTCGGCCTCTTCTGGCACGAATACATCCGGCCCGAAGATGCCTGGGAGGGGCTGGCGATGACCGGCCTGGCAGCGGTCCTCCTCTGGGCCTGCCTCCGTCTGGCCCGCCGCGACCCCACATACGGCCTCCCCTGGCACGCCACGAGCGTCCTGGCCGCGGTGGTCGGCGTCGTCATTTCCCTCTATCACTACGACCGACTGCCGGTGGCCCTGAACCTGCTGGCGGTCTCCGCGCTGGCCTTCGGCTACGCCGTCTCCCTGCGCCAGCGGGGATGGCTGGCCGTGGGCGGGTTGGTTTTCCCCTTCGGATACGGTCTGATGCTGGACCATCTGGGATTCCCGCTGGACTTCCTCGTCACCGCTCTGACCGTGCCCCCGGCCCTGTACCTGCTGGTGGGGATGTACCTGGAACAGCGCCGCGGCGCCGGACGGTCGTTCCTCCTGCCCCTCTACGGCGCGGCCCACACGGCGTCCCTCGCCGTCCTTCTGATCCTGTGGGTGCGCGTTGCAGACTCCCCCGATAGCGACCCCACCCTACTCTGGGTTGCCGGAGGGCATCTCATCCTTGCGCTGGCCTATGGGACGGTCACCTGGTACTGGAAACTTCCGGAACGAGCATCTCTTGCCGAGATAAGAGACCTGGTGGTATCGGACGTAGAGGCCATCTACGGCCACGTCGCCGCCTGGCTGGGAGTGGGCGCGGGCGGGCTGATCGCTGCCGCCTACAGCCAGGGACGGGGCTCCTCGGCGGCCAAAGCGGCCCTCCTCGCCATCGCCTACGTCCTGGCGGAACGGGTGCTCTTCGCCCTGCGCGACCGTCGGAAAGTGGCTGCGCGGGCATGGTCCCTCTACCGCCAGCCCCTGCTGGTCGCCGGGTGGGCCGTATCCGGCGGGGCGGTCTTCCTGGCCCTGGTGCGCAACCTGCTCATCCTGGGCGGCGGGCCGGTGCGGGAGAACTGGTCCATCGTCGCCCTGCTGATGATTGTCGCCCTGTACGCGGCGTCGGCCTGGGCTTTTCGCCGTCCCCTCTTCCTGTGGCTGGCATCCCCGCTCCTGGTCGCCCCATGGACCCTGCTGACGCACCGGGGCTGGTACATCTGGGAGCCGCCTCCTGCGCCCCGCTACGCGCTGGCCTGGGTCGTGCTGGCATGGCTTCTGGAAGTCGTCGGCCTGCTCCTGGCATACCGGTCGCCCACCCGACGGCCGTACGGGACGCCGCCCCAGGTGACCGCGCACATCCTCCTGCCGGCCGCCCTGCTCTGGGGCGCGGGCAACCCCTGGACCTCCAGCATCACCTTCGGGCTGGCGGTGGGGTTCTACGGCCTGGCGGCCCTGGCCGACCACCTGCAGGGACGGAAGGGCCTCGCGGCGGCCCGCTTCCTGTATCCGGCCTCCTTCCTGCTCCCCATCTGGGGGCTCTACCTGCTGGCCCGGTTCTATCCGAACCTGCCGCAGACCCACTTCGGCCTGTTGCTGTTGCTCTTTGCCCCGGCTCTCTTCGCGCTGGCGCGGCTTGCGCGCCGGATTGACCCCGCCGACGCGCTCCCCGTCTACCTGGCCGCGTACGCCAGCGCCATCGCCGGAACCGCCGTCGTCAGTTCCGACCGTCCCCTGCTGGTGCTGGCGCTTCTGCTGGATACGGGGCTGGCGCTGGTCTCGGCCTGGATTCTGCGGGAACCGGCCTGGGGGTATCCGGCGGCGGCCTGCCCCGCGGGGGCGCTTCTCCTGGCCCTGGCCGAACGGGGTTTCCCCACCGACTGGCGTGGCCTGTGGCTGGTGGGCCTGGGGGCGGTCTATCTGACGATTGCCTGGGCGCTGCGACGCCTACCCATCCGCCAGTACGCCGTCCCGCCGATGGTTGTCGCCTACACCATTATCGCGCTGGGGCTGCCGATCGCCGGGTACGACCCGCTGGCGGCGGCCTGGACCTTTGGAACGGCGGCCGTCATCTACGGCGTCTCCGCCTTCTGGCTGCGGGAGCCGCTCTTTTTGACCCCGGCGATGGGACTGGCGCCCGTCCCCTACATTGTGGCCCTGGAGCGCACGAAGTGGATCGCCCCGGCCGACTGGGGGCTGGCCCTGTGGCCGGGCATCCTCCTGGTGGGCGCGCTGGGGTGGTACCTGGAGCGCCGTTTTGGGGACTGGCCCCCCTTCCCGTGGGAGTCGCCCATCCGATGGCTTCCCGAAGCGGCCCGGCGACTGGTGGGCTGGTGGCCCCTGGCGCCGTACCTGGCTGCGGTGCTGGGCACGGTGACGGCGGTTTCCTGGTCGTGGGACTTTCCGCTGCGGCGGGCGCTGGCATTCCTGCTGGCAGCCGTCGCCTACGGTTGGGCGCTGGGCCACTTCCGGCGGCGGGGCTACCTGGTGGCGCTCCTCGTGGCCGCGCAGGGCGCCTGGTGGAGCGTGGTGGACGGTGCAGCGCAGGGGCTGGTCCCCCTATCGGCCCTGTGGTCGGCGCGCCTGGCGAACCCGGCGTGGCAGGCGTGGGCCTTTCTGCCCGTCACCCTGCTGACGGCGCTGGTCGGGCTGGCGGTACAGCGCCGGTGGGGAGAGGGCCCGCCCTTCGGCGACCTTCGGACGGCCTGGCGGGGCTGGTCGCGCCCCTTCTTCTGGCTCCTGCTGCTGGATATGGTCATCGTCCAGGTCGTCGGCGCCTTCAACCCCCATCCGGGGACGCTCATCAGTGCGGCCCATGCCGTTCTGCTGGGGGCGCTGGCGGTGGCCTGGGGCCGCCAGTCCCTGGCCTACGGGGCGGCCGCGCTGGGGGCCCTCGCCGTCCTGGAACGGCTGCTGTGGACGGATGCCCCGTTGACCGACTTCCCGCGGGCGCTGGCGTTTCTGG
Source organism: uncultured Chloroflexota bacterium (assembly GCA_937138275.1). Lineage (GTDB taxonomy): Bacteria > Chloroflexota > Anaerolineae > B4-G1 > DUEL01 > SpSt-77. The sequence goes on along the minus strand of CAKZOY010000424.1, from coordinate 1,024 downwards.
CCCTGGCCTACGGCGTCATCGGGTACTGGATGGAGTACGGCCGTCGGGGCCGGGATCGGCCGCGCTTCTGGGATGTGCTGGAGGAGCCGCTGGAGGTGGGCGGGCAGGTTCTGGCAGCCACAGCCATCGCCTGGGCGCTGGCGGCGGGGGTGGAGGTCTGGCGGTGGCTGGTGCGGGCCCTGGTGGGCTTCCCCACCCCCACCGGTCAGGACATCGTCATCGTGCAGATGGTGGTGCTGGTGCTGGCGCTGACCGGTTTGATGTACCTGACCGCGGCACTGGTCCGTCGCTGGTGCTGGCGGGGATACGGGGCGGTGGCGATGCTGCTGGTGGCCTGGAGTCTGGAATGGTTCCTGGTCTGGGGGCTGCGGGAGGTGCAGTGGTACGCCGTCCCGGCCGGGCTGTACCTGCTGGGGGTCGGCTACGTGGAATGGCAGCAGGGGCGCAAACCCCTGGGGCGCTGGATTGACCGCGCGGCCGTCCTTCTGCTGCTGGGGTCGTCCTTCTACCAGTCCCTGGCGGAGGCCAACGGCTGGCCGTATGCGCTGCTGATGGGGATGGAGGGGCTGGTGTTGGTCTGGTGGGGGAGTGCCCGGCGGCAGCGGCAGTTCCTCTACACCGGCACTCTGGGCGTGGTCCTGGCCGTGACGGGGCAACTGGTGCGGCAACTCTTCACCATCACCAACGCCTGGATTGCCTTCGGCGTGCCGGGGCTGGTCATCCTGGCACTGGTCATCTGGATTGAACGACGGCTGGAGTACCTGCGGGCAGTTTCGCAGGAATGGCGGGAACGGCTGGAGGAGTGGGAATAACAGGTCGCAGGTCGCAGGTAGGCAGGCTTGCGGCGAATCAGTGCGCAAACTCACCCGGCGGGCTTGCGCAGCAAATCCTTTCGGGGGAGCGGCGCGCCCGGAAAAAGAGAGAGTGGGGTTTGTGGGGGCGGCGAAGCCGCCCCCACAAACCCCACACCCCACCCCTTTCCCATGCGGGGCAAATTGCTGCGCAAGCCCCGGCGGATTTTGTT
>CAKZOY010000423.1 GCA_937138275.1 uncultured Chloroflexota bacterium | reverse complement strand
AATCCGTGGCAAAAAAGAAATCCGCGTCTATCCGCGTCCATCCGCGTGCTATATCTTTTCAGGAGAACCCGATGGCAAAACGGGACTTTACTCGCCTGACTCAGATCGCCTCGTGCGCGGGTTGAGCGGGGAAACTGGCCCCCGGGGCCCTGGCGCAGGTTCTGCGCCCCCTGCTGGATTCGCTCCCGAAGAGCGCCCAGGTGGTCGTCGGCCTGGATTCGCCGGACGACGCGGTCGTCTATCGGATGGACAACGGCACCCTGCTGGTCGTCACGGCAGACTTCTTCGCGCCGGTGGTGGATGACGCCTACACCTACGGCGCCATCGCCGCCGCGAACTCCATCAGCGACGTCTACGCGATGGGCGGGACGCCGTTCCTGGCGATCAACCTGGCTGCCATCCCTTCCGATATGCCCCCAGAGATCGCAGCCGAAATCCTGCGCGGCGGGCTGGAGAAGGCGCAGGAGGCCGGCGTCATCGTCGCCGGAGGGCACACGATGGACGACCGGGAGCCCAAGTACGGCCTGGCGGTCATCGGGACGGTAGCGCCGGAGCGGTTGTTGCTGAAGGGCGGCGCGCGCCCCGGGGAGCGGTTGGTGCTGACCAAACCGCTGGGTTCGGGCATTATCACCACCGCGTCCCGCGCCGGACAGGCCCCGCCCGAGGCCCTGGCGGAGGCGATCCCCTGGATGCTGCGGCTGAACCGGGACGCCGTCGCTGCGGTGCATGCCACCTCCGCCCGCGGCGCCACCGACATCACCGGCTTCGGCCTCCTGGGCCACGCGGTGGAGATGGCCATGGCGGCGAAAGTCCGCTTCCGTTTCTGGGCCGACCGGATTCCGGTGCTTCCCGACGCGCGCTCCCTGGCCCAGCAGTGGCTCTTCCCCGGCGGCACGGCTGCCAACGAGATGTACTACAAACAGTGGGTGACGATCGCCCCGCACATTCCGGAGGAAGAGTTCATGCTCTTCTACGACGCTCAGACCAACGGCGGCATTCTGGCGGCAATCCCCGCCGATGAGATGGACCGCTTCGCCGAGGCCTGCCACCGGCTGGACCAGCCCTTCTGGGAGATCGGGGAGGTGGTGGAGGGGGAACCAGGGGTAGAGGTCAATTAACAATTAACAATTAACAATTAACAATTAA
>CAKZOY010000422.1 GCA_937138275.1 uncultured Chloroflexota bacterium | reverse complement strand
TAGGGGCGGGCGATCCGCCCGCCCTAACGGGGAGGGGGGAAAGGGGGGTGGGGCATCAACGCTCTCCCCAGGAGCAACCCGCTGCGGGATAAGAATCCGACTTTTTCCGCAGCCTCAATGGGAGAGAGAAGAGTATCACCGAAGAGGACGGGGTGAGGATGAGATCTCTCCCGCAGCACGGGAGAGAGGCCGGGGGGTCCCTCTTGGCTGAATAGTTACCTTTTGGCAATATAAATAAATCACGGAGGGACATCCTATGCCAGTTAAGATACCCGACACTCTGCCAGCGCGTACCGTTCTGGAAAGCGAGAACATCTTTGTTATGGGAGAGACCAGGGCCAAACACCAAGACATTCGCCCTCTACGAGTGGCCATCCTCAACCTGATGCCAACGAAAATCCAAACCGAGATCCAACTCTTGCGCCTGCTGAGCAATACCCCCTTGCAGGTAGAAGTGACACTCCTGCATATGGCCACTCACAAATCCAAAAACACGCCTGCTGAACATCTCCTTCGCCACTACCGTTCCTTTGTTCAGGTGAAACGGCAGAAATATGACGGCTTGATCATTACTGGCGCGCCCGTTGAGCATCTCCCTTTTGAAGAAGTAGATTACTGGCCTGAACTCCAGGCTGTGATGGATTGGGCGGAGACCAACGTGTTTTCCACCTTCTACCTCTGTTGGGGGGCACAGGCGGGCTTATATCATCGCTATGGCATTCCGAAGTACCCTTTGCCACGCAAGATGTTTGGCGTCTTCGCCCATCGTGTTCTGGACCCACGCAACAAACTGATGCGCGGCTTTGATGATATCTTCCTCGCCCCTCATTCGCGCCATACCGAGATCCGCCGCGCCGACATTGAACGGGTACCAGAGTTACAAATCCTGGCCGAATCGGATGAGGCGGGAATTTACATCGTCGTATCCCGAGATGGACGCCGGGTATATGTCACTGGTCACTCCGAGTATGATCCTCTGACTCTTCAGAGCGAATACGAGCGGGATCTCAATAAAGGGCTGCCTATCCATATTCCCGTTAACTATTACCCCAATGATGACCCCGGTCAGCCACCTGTCGTGCGCTGGCGCAGCCATGCCCATCTTTTGTTTGCCAACTGGCTGAACTACTACGTTTACCAGGTCACACCCTACGATTGGCGTGCGATTCCTCAGCCCGGCACTACTTCCGATTTCTGAAGAATTAGGCCTGACCTGGCGGTAGTTTTCGGCATACCCCGGCTTCATCTAATCCTGACAAAAGTGCCAGGCACCCTTCGGGTGCCTGGCACGCTATACGGGCTTGCGCAGCGAATCATTATTTATTATTGATTTTCGTGTTGCTAAAGGAACTCGGGTAGCAGGCCGCTGATTGGATGATCCTGGCGCTGGCGCTATTTACATATGCCCCTCCCCCTTACCCCCTCCCCGTTGCGGGCGGACGGATCGTCCGCCCCTACGGCCCCACGGGGAGGTAAGAGCAAGGACAAGCCTTGCCCTCTTTTCCCCCTTCTCCCCCGCCGCGGCGGGGGAGAAGGGGGCAGGGGGATGAGGGGGCGCTAATATCCGCCAACAGGCGATTTCGGCTATTGCCGGGATAATTTGCCCTTACAGAAGAAGCGGCTAATAGCGTTCCTTTGGCAATGGGAAGGTCAATAATGGTGGGGTTTGTGGGGGCGGCAAAGCCGCCCCCACAAACCCCACCCCTCACCCTTCCCCACGCAGGGCGAATTGCTGCGCAAGCCCTACCCGATGATCACGCGCTCAGCGCGCGGCGCATCTGCTCCAGTTGTCCGGCGAAACTGGCGTCCACAATCCGGTCGCCGATGCGGACGACCAGCCCGCCCAGCACCTGCGGGTCCACCCGAAAAGTGATATCCACCCCCGCGCCCAGGCGTGCCTCCAGTTCCCGCTGGACGATGGCAGCCTCTTTCTCGGTCAACGGGACCGCGCTGGTGACCACCACCGGTCCCTCGGCCTTCTCCATCTCTTCAGGGAGCACGACGACCCGGCCCTCCCGCACGCCGCTGAAGAAGGCCTCCACCAGCGCCCGCTGTCGCTGCTCGTCCAGCGCTTCGCCCACCAGTTTGTGCGCCGCGGCGATGGAAAGCGCGACGATCTGCTCCCGCATCTGGCCCAGCACCTGTGCCCGTTCCGCTTCTGCTTCCTGGCGGGCACTCTCGCGGATGCGTTCCGCCTCTTCCCGCGCCTGGGCCAACAGTTTCTCCCGCTCTTCCCGCGCCCGCCGCTGCGCCTCGGCGACGATCTCCTGCGCCTCGGTCCGGGAGCGGCTCAGAATCTCCTCCCGCTCCGCCTCCACCTTCGCCCGTGCCTCTTCGGCGGCCTTCGCCTCCTCCAGCGATCGGGCGATCCGCTCCTGCCGCTCCTGTAGCATCTTCTGGATGGGCTTATAGCCGACGGCGCGCAGGATCACCACCAGCAGGACGAAACTGACGATCTGGGCCAGCAGCATCCAGGGATTGATTCCCAGGCCTTCCATACCGGCCCTCCCTTACGCCACGAAAATCAGGATCAGCGCGATCACCAGGGCGTAGATGGCGACGGCCTCGGCGAAGGCGATGGCCAGAATCATGTTGGTGAGGACGGTTCCCGCGGCCTCCGGATTGCGCCCGGTGGCCTGCGCGCCGCCCAGGCCCACCAGACCGATGCCGATCCCCGGCCCGATAGCCCCCAGGCCGATCGCCAGACCGGCAGCCAGTAATTTGATGGCTTCCACGTCCATACCCATGCCTCCTGATGAGATAATGATGTCCGGTTTAGTGATGTTCTCCGTGCCCGGCGGTCGCCACGGCGATGAAGGCCGCCGTCAGCATCATGAAGACCAGCGCCTGGACGGCGCCGACGAACAACTCCAGCAGGTAGAAGAGCAGCGGCGCCACGAAAGGCACCAGCGACGAGATGACCAGCAGGAGCACCATTCCGGCGAAGATGTTGCCGAACAACCGGAAGCCGAAGGAGATGATTTTGGTGAACTCGCTCAGCGTCTCCAGCAGGCCCACCGCAAAGTTCATCACCCCCATCAGGCCGCCGCTGACCAGCGCCTTGATGTTGACGAACCGGTAGAAATACGACCAGCCCAGCGCCTGCACACCGTAGACCTGGGTCATAAAGACCGAGATCAGGGCCAGCGCCAGAGGGACGTTCAGGTCGGTATTCGCCGCCCGCAGGAAGGGGATCAGCATGTACTCCCCCTTCTCGTGGCTGAGCAGCAGAATCGGCCCCACCTTCTGGACGGCGTGCCCCTCCACCCCTTCGTGGACATGCTCAATGATGCCGACCGTATCAAAACCCGGGATCAACTCAATCCAGTTGGCGACCAGGATGAAGAGGAAGAACGTGATGAGCAGCGGCAGCATCTTCTCGGCCCGGTCGCCCAGGATGTTGCGCAGGAAGTTCGCCAGGAACTCGTAGATGGTCTCCACCAGGTTCTGCAGGCCCCGGGGCACCATCGCCTCCGGCCGACCGGCGCGGATATGGCGGGTACCCGCCGCAAAGAGGCCGATCAGCAACAGGTCAGCGATGAGCAGTCCCATCAGGGTGTTGGGAACCCGCACCGGCCCTACCGGGAACGCTTCCGCGGGCATCTGGATATGGGGCCGTACCACCACGTTGCGCCCCAGCGGGCCGAGGAAACACGAAAACACGCACAGGCCGATCAGGATGAGGACGGCCAGGATTGTAACGACTCGTTTCATCCTTCCTCCTCTTGCTCCGGTTTCTCTTCCGCCTTTTCCGCCGAGGGCGGGTAGGCCCGTCGGGCGGCGGAGAGGGCCAGCCGAACGACCATATACAAACTCACCGGGATGCTGGCCAGCACCAGCCCCAGCGTGAACCACGGCTTGGTCCCCAGGCGGCTATCCAGCCAGAGCCCCGCCCCCAGGGCCAGCAAAATAATCACCACCGTCAGGCAGCCGATCTGCGCCGCCGCTTCCGCCAGAAACGCCCCTTCCCGCCAGCCCAACCCCTTTTTCTCCATATTCACCCCCTGCCACAGCCAACTCGTCAACACCCGTTCCCCGCTACACCATCAGAGCAACCGACTGTCGGTCATCCAGCCGTCACCCCTTTGGTCAGAGCAGGCCCAATGCTCACCTCAAACGGAACCCTGAGGATAATTTCCCGTACCTCCGGATGGGCGGCCCGAATTTCCCGAACGACCCGCTCCAGTCTTCTCCTTACCCCCGCCTCATCCACCGAAGTATGTAGAACCGCCTCTGCAGCACCGATGGCCTCCCAGGCGATCCCCTCGTCAAAATACTCAAACGGCACCCCTTCCGGGAACCCGTTGGGATGCCGGACTTCGATGCAATAGCGGGTGAGGATGCGGCCGTACGACATCAACGTCTCTGATACTTCGTACTCCCCTTTCAAACCGGCCAGTAAACCCAGAATGGAACATCCTCCTACCGACTATCCCCTCCCGACTACCGACTATCCCCTCCCGACTACCGACTATCCCCTCCCGACTA
>CAKZOY010000421.1 GCA_937138275.1 uncultured Chloroflexota bacterium | reverse complement strand
CTCTCATCGCCCCGGTGACCGTCCGGCGGGAACCGTCCGACGAATGGGGACGGGACCGGTATCTCATCATCCCGGCCTCCAACGGCGACGGCGTGGCGGGATGGCTGCGCGCCCTCTCCGACGGCTACGTCCTCTTTGACGAAACCGACGTCTTCCGCAAGGTGGAGGGGCCGGTGGTGGTGGAGGAGGTGGAGATCGCCCCGGCGCAGGCGAACACAGGCCCCGATGAACCCCAGGACGGTCTCTCCCTGCTGGCCCGTCATCCGGACTGGTTTGACCTGACCAAACCGTATTTTATCGGACAGGCCGCCCTGATCTCCGCCGCTCCCCAAGGGGAAAAGGCTGAGTGGCGGTGGGAGGAACTTCAGGCCCCCCTGAAGCGGACGCCTCTCTACGAGACCCACTGCCGGATGGGGGCGAAGATGGTCCCCTTCGCCGGTTGGGAGATGCCGGTCTGGTACGCATCGGTGAGCGAGGAGCACCGCGCCGTCCGCGAGACGGCGGGGCTGTTTGACGTGGCCCATATGGGTGTCTTTGAGATTGCCGGTCCCCACGCGACCGCCTTTCTGGACGCCGTCTGTTCCAACTACGTCGCCTGGCTGGAGGACGGACAGTCCCTCTACGGCTATCTCCTGGACCCCGATGGCAACGTCATAGACGACATTATGGTCTACCGCCGCCGCGCCGACCTCTACCTGATGGTGGTCAACGCCGTCAACGAGGACAAGGACTGGGACTGGCTGAACGCCGTCAACGAACGGCGCGTCGTCATAGACCGGACCCGGCCCTGGGTGCAGGTGGAATCTCCGGCGATCCTGCGCAACCTGAAGGACCCATCATCGGGGGATCGGCAGAAGCGGGACATCGCCCTGCAGGGCCCGGCCTCGCTGCCGGTCCTGCTGTCTCTGGCCGACGGGGAGGAATTCCGCACGGCGCTCTCCCGTCTGCGCCGCACCGAACTGGTGGAGGGGACGCTGGCGGGGATTCCCGTCGTCGTCGCCCGGACCGGCTACACTGGCGAGGAATGGGGCTACGAAATCTTCGTCCACCCCGACGAGGCGCCGCGCCTCTGGGACCGGATTTTAGAGGCCGGGGAGCGGTACGGGGTCAAACCGGCGGGCCTGGGCGCGCGGGACTCCACCCGCACTGAGGCGGGCCTGCCCCTTTACGGCCACGAACTGGCCGGCCCCTTCCACATCTCCCCCATTGAGGCGGGCTTCCCCGGCTACGTCAAGTACCACAAGCCCTTCTTCATCGGGCGGGACGCGCTGCTGGCTCAGGAGAAGAACCGCACGCGGGAGGTCATCCGCTTCCGGGTGGACGAGAAGGGGGTACGCCGCCTGCAGACGGGCGACCCGGTGGTCAACCGCAAGGGGCAACTCATCGGCCACGTGACCAGTTGCTCCATAGACGCCGAGGGCTACCTGGTGGGGATGGCGATCGTGCGCAAGCAGTACAACATCCCCGGCACGCCGATCGCTATCTTCCCGCTGGGAGGAAAGTCGCTGGAGGAAGCGGTCGGCGCCGACCGGGCCGTCCTGCCGGTGGAGGCGACGGTGCTCCCGCGCTTTATGGCCCGCGCGCTGGAGGTCACCGCCCTGCGGACGGCGGAGGATTGAGACTGAGGGGACAGCACGTCCAAAAGTGCCCGGAGGACTCTCTACGGGCCGATAACGCGCCGCAGGCCGGGGGTATCCCCGGCCTGCGGCGCGTATTGAGTTCTCATCATCAGCAGGAGGTAGATGCTGAATACCTGACGATGCCCCGTGGTTGTGCCCTGCGTTGCGACCTTATGCCCCGTGGTTGTGCCCTGCGTTGCGACCTTATGCCCCGCAC
>CAKZOY010000420.1 GCA_937138275.1 uncultured Chloroflexota bacterium | reverse complement strand
GGTTATTCGTGTACGCGATCGTACGGTCTGGTGGACGTCAATATCGGGTTTCCGTCGGTGACCAGTTGCTGGTGGAGAAACTGCCCTTCCAGCCCGGGCAGGAAATCACGATTAATGAAGTGCTGTTGGTCGCTTCGGGGGACAGAGTGCAGGTCGGCACGCCGCTGATCAACGGCGCGCGCGTGCGGGCGACCGTCCTGGCCCAGGAGAAAGGGCCCAAGATTCGCATCTTCCGGTACATCCCCAAGGAGCGCTACCGGCGGCGCAAAGGTCACCGGCAGACCTATACGCGTCTGCGGATAGATGAGATTATTGTGTAGGAGGTTCCCATGGCACACAAAAAGGGTGCAGGCAGCAGCCGCAACGGCCGGGATAGCCACAGCAAGCGGCTGGGAGTGAAAAAGTACGCCGGTGAGATGGTTCTGGCCGGCAATATTATCGTCCGTCAGCGCGGGATGCGGATCAAGCCGGGGCTCAACGTGGGAATGGGCAAGGACTACACCCTTTTCGCTCTGAGTGACGGTTTCGTTTGCTTTGAGATGCTTCCCGGCGGGCGCAAGCGGGTCAGCGTATACCCGGAACGGAGGGCCGCGTGAAGAAGGACATCCATCCCAAATTCTACCCCAACGCTCAGGTCGTCTGCGCATGCGGCAACACCTGGACGGTGGGCGCGACGGTTCCGCTGATCCGCACCGATGTTTGCTCCCGGTGCCATCCCTTTTTCACCGGCGAGCAGCGCATCGTGGACGCCGAGGGGCAGGTGGACCGTTTCCGCACCCGGTTGCTGAAGCGGGACCAGATGCGCGCGGAGAGCGAAGCCCGTCGGAAGGCCGCCGCGGCCACCGATCAGCCCGTCACCGTTCTGGGACTCAGCGGCACGGTGGAGCGCGTCCTGCAGGACGCGGGCATCCCAACGATTGGGGACGTCCTGGCCAAATTGGCCGAGGGCGACGACGCCCTGACCTCTCTGCGCGGGGTGGACCTGGCTGCCCTGGCAACCATCAAGAAGCGACTCCGTGCCCGGGGGTTCGTCCTCCCCGGCGACCCGGTGTCCTCAGAGGCTCCTTCCGCAGGCGGAGAGTAACCCGGACCGACCGGATAAGGGCAGGTGGAGAAATCCTCCTGCCCTTTCTTTGTGCCCCCCTGTCCGTAAGATTTATCCCAGGCGGTGTCCCATGTACGGTAGGCCCAGCGGAGGATGGATTGAGGTCATCTGCGGGAGCATGTTCTCCGGCAAGACGGAAGAACTGATCCGGCGGGTCCGCCGCGCCCAGATCGCCCGCCAGAACGTACAGGTCTTCAAACACAGTATAGATGTCCGCTACGCCGAGCGGGAGGTCGCTTCCCACAACGGCCTCCAGTTGGAGGCCATCCCGGTGGAGAACTCCGCCCAGTTGCGGACGCTCATCGCTCCGGAGACGACCGTCGTCGCCGTAGACGAGGGGCAGTTCTTTGACGAAGGACTGGTCGCCCTGTGCGAGGAACTGGCCGATCGCGGGCTGCGGGTGATCGTCGCCGGACTGGATATGGACTTTCGGGGCGAGCCCTTCGGTCCGATGCCCCCATTGATGGCCCGAGCGGAGCGGGTGGACAAACTCCAGGCCATCTGTGTGGTCTGTGGGGGGCCGGCCAGCCGCACCCAGCGGCTGATCAACGGTCAGCCTGCTGCCTACGACGACCCGGTGATCCTGGTGGGGGCCAATGAGGTCTATCAGGCCCGCTGCCGGGGATGTCACGAAGTGCGACGCCCGGCACCATCTGACCTGGATAGCAAAGCATAAGGAGAGGGATGAAGAGCCGACCAAAGCACGATTTTTCCGCGATTGACCGGATACTGCTGGACGAGGAAACGATTCAACGGCGGGTAACGGAACTTGCCGCCCGCATCAGTGCCGACTACGCCGGAGCGAACGAAGACGGCCTGGTGCTGGTAGGGGTGCTGAAGGGCGCCTTTATCTTCCTGGCTGACCTGGCCCGTCGTCTGACCGTGCCCCATCACGTGGACTTCATCGCCCTTTCCAGTTACAACCGCGGGGCCGTGAGCACCGGTGCGGTACGGCTGATTATGGACACGCGCATCCCGGTGACCGGCCGGCATGTCCTCATTGTGGAGGACATTGTGGACACCGGCTACACGCTGGAGTACCTGATCCGCAACTTCCGCGCGCGGGGGACCGCTTCGCTTCGTACCTGTGTTCTGCTGAGCAAGCCGGAGCGGCGCAAGGTGGATGTTCCGATAGACTATCTGGGTTTTGAGATTCCGGATGTCTGGGTCGTGGGGTACGGGCTGGACTTCGCCGACCTTTTCCGTACCCTGCCGTATATTGCGGGGTTGAAGCGAGAGGTGTACGAAAAATAAAAAAATAAGAGAGGGAATGGGGTTTCGGGGCGGGCGGCCGAAGGCCGCCCGCCCCGAAACCCCACAAATCCCCCTCCCCGTGCGGCGGGCCGCAACGGGGAGGGGCACACGTATAGCGCCGGGATCGTCAAATCAAGCGGCGCTCTTGCGCTACTCCACTGCAAACAAAAGGGGCAAGGCTTGTCCTTGCCCCTACTTTTCTCCCTGCAGCCACATGCGGACCTGCTCCGCCAGCAGGTCGGCGACCCGGCCTTCATCAAAGGGCCAGGCATAGCGGATGTCCGCTTCCGGATGGCGGGCGCGCACATCCTCCACTGCCGCCCGGATTTCCTTCTCCGTGTGGGTGTTCCCGCGCACCAGCATAGTAGGGACCACCACCACCCGCCGCGCGCCGCCAGAGATCGCACCCTCAATCGCCTCCCCCACGTCCGGCGCACAGAACTCGTTGTAGCCCACGAACACCGGACGGTTGAGCCGCTCGGTGAGTTTCCGGGCCAGTTCCTCCACGGCGGCCCGGTAGGGGTCGTTTGCCGGACAGCGGGGCCACTGGCGCACCTCCCGCTCCAATCGGTCCCGCCAGCGGCGCA
>CAKZOY010000419.1 GCA_937138275.1 uncultured Chloroflexota bacterium | reverse complement strand
TTTGCCCTGCCAGCGGCCTTTTCAAAGGGCACAGCTACCAATTTTTGTTTTATAACTTAAAATTTGCCATTGTCAATGTAGTTACAAATGCTTTTCACTCTCCAGCAGACGCATTCTGCGCAGGCGACTCTATACAGACCGGAGATTCGTATACATCCAGTTCCTGTATCTCGCCGGTGGCGATGAAAACGATCCGCTCGCAGAGGTTCGTGACCCGGTCGGCAAAGCGCTCTATGTTGTGGGCCGCCCAGAGGTACCAGTTCGCCTGCTCCACGACGCTCGGGTCCTGAACGATCCACGTGATCAGCCCCCGATATACCCGAACGTAAAACGCATCCACCTCATCGTCTTCCTGGGGAATGGCCCGAGCCACTGCGGCGTCCTCGCTCATAAATGCAGAGAGGGTACGGTGGAGCATATCCGCCGCCTTACTTGCCATCACAGGAATGTCTATCGGCCACCAGGCAAGGGGCCGGTCGCCCAGGCGCAGGGTGATCCGGGCAATCCCTTTGGCGTAATCTCCCATCCGCTCCAGTTCCGACGCAATTTCCAGAATAGACGCCAGCAGGCGCAGGTCGCGGGCCATCGGCTGCTGGGTGGCGATCAACACAATGGTATCGTTCTGCAGGGCGAACCGGTGCGCGTTGACTTTCCGATCCAGTTCCAGCACGCGCTGGGCCTTCTGCAGGTCCCGCTTCTGGAGCGCCTCTACCGAGTCCAGCAAAGAGCGCTCCACCATCACACCCAGCACGAGCACTTCGGTTTTCAGCCGGTGTAATTCCTGATCCAAGACCTTCCGGGGCATACTTCCTCGCTTTCGGGCAAATTCGCAGGCTACTGGTCGCCGAAGGGCGTCTCTTAGCCGAACCGCCCGGTCACGTAATCCTCTGTGCGCGGGTCCCTGGGATTTGTGAAGATGGTCACCGTCCGGTCAAATTCAATGACCGTCCCCGACCGCTCCTCTTCGCTGGTGAGCATCATCATCGCCGTATAGTCCGACACCCGGGCGGCCTGTTGCATGTTGTGGGTCACGATGACGATGGTGAGGTGCTTCTTGAGTTCCCGAAGCAGTTCTTCTATCTTGAAGGTTGAGATCGGATCCAGGGCCGAGGCGGGCTCGTCCAGCAGCAGGACCTCGGGCTGGACGGAGAGGGCACGGGCGATGCAAAGACGCTGCTGCTGACCGCCGGAGAGGGCCAGAGCAGACTTGTTCAGGGTATCTTTGACCTCATCCCACAGCACCGCATCCCGAAGACTCCGTTCCACGATCTCATCCAGTTTGGCGCGGTTGCGCACCCCGTGAGCCCGTGGACCGTAGGCCACGTTGTCGTAGATGGACATCGGGAAGGGATTGGGGCGCTGGAAGACCATCCCCACCCGCCGCCGCAGTTCCACCACATCGGCGGAGAAGATGTCCGCCCCGTCAATCTCCACCTTTCCCTCCACACGCACATTGGGGATAAGGTCGTTCATCCGGTTGAAGGTGCGCAAGAGAGTGCTCTTCCCACAACCCGATGGGCCGATGATGGCTGTGATCTGACCGGCGGGGATCTGGATGTTGACATCCCGCAGCGCGCAGAAATCGCCGTAATAGAGATAGTATCGTTCTACCGTGATTTTCGGCCGGAAATCCATACTACCCTCTCACTTTCGCCCGCAAGCGGCGCGAGATGATGTTGATGGACAGATTGATCAGGATGATGCTGACCACCAGAATGACGCCGGTAGCCATTGCCTTGTCAAAGGCTCGGGTATCGGTAGCGAGGTAGAATAGATGTAGTGCCATCGTGCGACCGGGGTCCATCAACGAGCGGGGCATATTGTGGCTTCCCCCCAGGGTCACATAAAAGACCGCGGTCTCGCTGATGATCCGGCCCACGCTGAGAATGATGCCCGTGATGATGCCGGGGAGCGCCGCAGGCACCACCACGTTCCAGGTTGTCTGCCACTTGGTTGCGCCCAGCGCCAGACTGGCCTCCCGATAGGATTGCGGGATTGCGTGCAATGCCTCTTCCGTCGTGCGGATAATCACCGGCAAAACCAGACAGGCGGCAGCCAGGGCGCCGGAGAGGATGGAAAACCCCAACTTCAGCGCCGTGACGAACAAAGCATATCCGAAGAGGCCAAAGACTATGGAGGGAACGCCAGCCAGCATCTCCACCCCTGCTCGGGCGGCGTTGACCAGAATGGGAATGATACCCCGTCGGGAACTTTCCGTAGCATACTCGGCCATATAGATGCCGGCCCCGATCCCCAGTGGGCTGGCAATAGCAACAGTCACCACAATCAGGATCAGGGTGGTGACGATGGTGGTGGAAATGCCCCCCTCGCCGGAGAGCCCCCCCTCAGGGGGAGTGACCAGGAACGCCCAGTTGATCTGGCCTCCCCCGCGCACCCAGACAAATGCCACAATGAGCACCAGAATCCCGATGGAGATCAGGCCGGTTACCCAGAGCAGGCCGAAGGCCGTTCTCTGCAACCAGCGCCGCCGGGATGGGCTGGCCGGCCATTTCCAGTCCAGTCTCTCCATATTTGGGCTCATTGTCCTCCTCCGTACAGGGTGAGCAATCTCCCCCGAATCAACAGGTACGCCAGACGATTAATCAAAATAATCATCACAAAGAGAACCACACCCGTGGCAAATAGTGCGCTCTCGTGAACCCCCGTAGCGTAGGCGATTTCCACCGCAATGTTTCCGGTCAGGGTACGCGCCTGGCTCAGAAAAATCGTGAGCGGGTTATCATTCAGCGGTTGGGGGAAGATAATGGAGTTGCCGATCACCATAATCATCGCCATTGTCTCACCAATGGCCCGGCCGATCCCCAGCATAATCCCGGCGATAATCCCGGAACTGGCAGTGGGCAGGATGACCCGAACGATGGTCTGCCAGTGAGTGGCCCCCAGGGCCAGCGAGCCCTCTTTGTACTCCCGGGGAACGGCCCGAATGGAGTCCTCCGCGATGTTGGTTATCGTGGGCAGGATCATCACCGCCAGGACGATGGAAGCAGAGAGTAAACCGAAGCCGGTATTTCCGGGAACCGGGAACACCTCTCGTACCAGAGGTACCAGAACGACCATTCCGAACAGTCCGTAAACGACCGAGGGGATACCTGCCAGCAGTTCAATTGCCGGACGCACGACGGCCCGAAACCAGGCCGGGGCCACTTCCGCCAGAAGAATCGCACACCCCAGCGCCAGCGGCACTCCCAGAACCAGCGCGCCAAGGGTCACCAGAACCGACCCGGCGATCATCGCCAGCAGGCCGTAGGACTCCATCGTCGGCCGCCATACACTCCCCAGCAAAAGCGGTCCCAACCCGATCTGCCGGAAAGCGGGAAGGGCCTCTAACAGGGTAAAGAGACCGATCATAAAAACCACGACGATAGAGAACACTGCCGGCAAGAGGAGCAGATATTTTCCTGCCCGGTCTACCACGTAACGCAATCGCATATGTTCCACTCCTGCAAAAAGCGTTTGGCTTATGTTTCAAAAGTGGTGCACTTTCCCAAGGATACTTTCACCCCACCCCCTGTTCCCCATATGTGTCAACTTGAGGAGGGAGGGTAATGCTGTTCCGGTATAGCCGTCATATCGAAACCTGCGGCTACGGTATACCCACAAGGGGTATCCAAAGGATACCCACAAGGGGTATCCCTACGGGGGACGCTGAAAAATGGTCGGCGAAGGCCACCCGTCGGCCGAAGGCCCTTCAGGGGCGACTTCCAGTCGCTGGAATCGTAAATTAACGCATACGCCACAACCCATCTCCATACCCCGCTGCTTAAGTTGACGCATATGCCCCCTGCTCCCTCCCCGTTGTGGTATTCGCCGCACGGGGAGGTAAGGGCAAGGACAAGCCTTGCCCCTCCGCATTTTGCTCACTTGCCTATTTGCCCTCTTGCTCGCCCGCCGCAGCGGAGGAGAAGGGAATCGGGTGGATGAGGGGGTTCAAACGCCTCCCACGTCAGGGCAGAGGACAAACCCTGCCCTACCTTTTGCAGGCGCACCATCTCTGCCTGGAGGGATGCTACTTGTGCCTCCAGAGCGGTCAACCGCTCGTTTGGAACTTCTATGATCTGCTGTTGCCTGGTCACGGCCATAGTTTAACACATTTCCCCAAAATAGGGTAGTAGTTACATCAAAGTTAGGATAAAAGGTAGTCCCAATGCTACAAACAGTCCTACAAAAGTTGCGATTGGTAGCCGGTTCACGTTTATGATTTCCTCTTCAACGAACCAGGAATCCGCGCCTCTCTGCCGCCCAGCATTATTTTAAATTTTAAGGGCCCAGGCCCTCACCAGCATAAAGAGAGGAGAGGTTCAACCTCTCCTCTACTTCACACTTCGCCGGGCGAGCCAGAAGTCACCGAACGGGGATGTAGTTTTTGCTGACAACCTCCTGCCCCTGGGGGCCCAGAATCCAGTCCAGCCAGGCCTTTACCACGCCCTGGGGATCGCCTTTGGTCAACATATTCAGCGGGCGGACGATGGGATAGGACTTGTTCAGCACATTTGCCGTCGTCGCCTCCACCCCGTTGATCTTGAGCACCTTGACCGAAACGTCCAGATAACCGAACGAGATGTAGCCGATGGAATCAGGGGTTGTTGCGACCGTCGTCCGCACCGCTCCGCTGGAGGTCTGCAGGATAGCAGTGGCCGCGATAGGCACACCACCCATTACCATTTCCTCAAAGGCTCCCCGTGTGCCCGCACCTTCCTCACGGGAAACCACTACGATGGGTTTATCGGGACCACCGACCTCTTTCCAGTTGGTGATCTTGCCGCCGAAGATGTCCCGTACCTGCTCTACCGTCAGGTCATCCACCCCAACTTGCGGATGGACGACGACGGCAATGCCATCCAGGGCGATGGTGAAGATTTTCAGGTCGGGGAACTCGGCCCGTTCCGAATCCTTGATCTCGCGGGAGGCGGTGCCGATATCCACTGTGCCCTGCCCGGCCGACTTGATGCCGACGCTGGAGCCGCCGCCCTGGACGTCAATCTTCACGCCGGGGTTCAGGGCGATGAAGGCTTTGGCCAATTCTTCGGCCAGAGGCTGGACGGTGGTGGAGCCCGCAACACTGATGGAGCCGGAGAGCGGGGTTGGGGTAGGGGTGGCAGGTGGCTGAGTCGGCGCCACGGTGGGAGCGACGGTGGGAGGGGGCTGGGTCGGCGCGACGGTGGGGGCAGGAGTGGCGGTGGGCCCTCCGCAGGCCGCCAGCAGCACTAAAGCGGCCATTAGCAGAACGAACGGATGGAATTGGCGAGACATATTTTTTACCTCCTCTGGATTTTTGGGATTGTCCACGCCCGTCATCGTAGCATGGGGATGTTAAGTGCGAAGTAAAGAAGTGTTAACGTTTTGTTAAATGCTTCTCATCCCCGCGATGCGCTCAGGCCGTCCGTTTGAGATTGTACCGCTGGTCATTCCAGGGAACAGGGCGCCCGTGAAAATAATGGGAAAAGCGGCTTTGGGGAGGGGTCTTCGCCGCCCCCACAAACCCCACTTTCCCCCTTTTCACGGGCGCGCCACTCCCGCGAAAAGATTTGCTGCACAGGCCCCACAACACGGTTGCGACCTGTGCACTTTGTGCTATAATATTTTTATCGGAGGGATGCCGGAGTGGACGATCGGGGCGGTCTCGAAAACCGCTGTGGTCTTTATGGCCACCGTGGGTTCGAATCCCACTCCCTCCGCCTGATCCCCACATCCTTTACCGAGAGCCAGCACCTTGCTTCTGACGGATCCACTTCAAGACAACCCTTTCAACCCTTCCCCCGTACCTGTTGAGCCTCTTCTTCCACAAGGTAGGGGGGACTTCATCAGGAGTGGTGGGTATCTTCGCAGTTTTTCCCTTTCCATTCTGTCCAGAAGGAGGTGATACCCTGAAGCGAGACAGAATTCTGCGATCAGGCATACGTGGGATCATTCAATAACCCCGCAAATAAAATAAAGGAGGAGACATGAAGCAAAGCCGGTTCTTTATACTGATGGCTGGAATGGTTGTCATTGCCCTGCTGCTGGCAGCATGCAGGCCAACCGCCACTCCGACGACACCGCCTCCGGCCGCCACCCAGCCGCCGACAGTAGCACCCACCCAGCCCCCTGCCCGCAAAGTCGCCACCTTCATCTGGACCCAGGAATTTGACACCCTCAACCCCCTCTACACCAACATGTGGTTCTCCGCCATCACCCAACAAATCTGGAACTGCTGGGCCTGGGACTACGATGACCAGAACAACCCCCGCCCCGTCCTGGTGAAGGAAATGCCCAGCGAGGCCAACGGTGGCATCTCCCCGGACGGTCGGGTCATCACCCTGAAACTGCGCGACGACATCGTCTGGTCCGACGGCAAACCCATCACCTCCGATGATTTCGTCTTCACCTACGAGATGGTGATGAGCCCCAAGAACACCGTCGCATCCACCTTCCCGTATGACAAACTGGAGAAGGTGGAAGCCCCCGACGCCCGCACGGTGGTGATGACCTTCAAGGAGCCCTTCGCCGCCTGGCAGGCCACCCTCTGGCACGGCCTCCTGCCCGCCCATATCCTGCGCCCTGTCTTTGAGAAAGAGGGCACCATTGACACCGCCGAGTGGAACCGGGCCCCGACGGTCGGCTGCGGGCCGTTCGTCTTCAAAGAATGGGAGTCCGGTTCCTTTGCCCGCTTCGTCGCCAACGAGAAATACTGGCTGGGGCGGCCAAAGATTGACGAAATCTTCATCCGGTTTGTCCCGGACGATGCCTCGCAGGTGGCGGCCCTGAAGGCGGGCGACGGCGACCTGGGCACTTTCATCGCCTACTCCGACATCCCCACTCTGGAGGAGGCCAATGTCCAGATGGTCAAGGTCTTCTCCGGCTACAACGAAGGGTGGTACTTCTACCTGCACCCGGAGAAGGGGCATCCGGCGCTGCTGGATGTGCGGGTCCGGCAAGCCATCGCCCTGGCCTTTGACCGGTTCTCCATTTGCAAGGACCTGCTGCTGGGCCTGACCCAGCCAGCCATCACTCAGTGGGATAACACCCCCTGGGAGGACCCGACCCTGGAGCCCTGGCCGTATGATCCGGAGCGGGCCAAGCAATTGCTGGATGAGGCGGGCTGGAAAGACACCAACGGCGACGGCGTGCGGGATAAGGACGGGGTGGAACTGGTGCTGACGCTGGGCACCACCACCCGCCAGATTCGCCGGGACGTCCAGGCGGTAGCCCAGCAGCAACTGGCGCAGGTGGGGATCAAACTGGAACTGGCAAACGCCGATTCCGACATCTTCTTCGGCAGTTACGGCGAGGGCGGCCCCTGCGCCACCGGCCAGTATGACATCTTTGAATACTCCACTGTCGTGAGCTTCCCCGACCCGGAGACTGCCGACTGGCTCTGCAGTCAAATCCCCAGCGACGAGAACCCCGCCGGGGTGAACTGGCAGGCCGTCTGCGATGAGGAACTGGACGCCCTCTTCCAGTTGCAGGCCACCCAGGTGGACCCCAACGAGCGCATGCAGACCTTCCACAAGATCAGCCGTCTCATCTACGAGAAGGTCTACTGGCTGGGTGTGTGGGAGGACCCGGATATCTGGGCGATTGGGCCGCGTCTGAAGAACGTCCGGCTCTCCGGCGCCACGCCCTTCTTCAACATCGTGGAGTGGGAACTGAGCCAGTAATCCTGTCGGCCTCCCGCGGGGCGCGCCCTGCGGGAGGCCTCTTCCTGTATTCGCTATGATTCGCTACATTATTCGCCGACTGTTACAGGCCATCCCCCTGCTTTTCATTATCAGTATCGTCCTCTTCGTCCTGATGCAGAATATGGGGGACCCCCTGGCGACCCTGGGTGGGCGCCAGGTTACCCGTTCTGAGGACCGGCAACGCCTGGCCCGCCAGTTGGGGCTGGACCAGCCCATCTACATGCAGTATCTCTACTGGCTGATCGGCAACGACTGGACGAAGATAGACATGGACGGGGACGGTGTGCCCGAAACGCCGGGCCGCCGCAAGGGGGTCCTGCGGGGCGACTTCGGCACATCCCTGGTCAACCGCGGGAAACCGGTTCTGGAGGTCATCTGGGACCGCCTGCCCAATACCCTGCTCTTGATGGGGACGACCGAACTGGTCATCATCGTCGGTTCGCTGATTATCGGGATGTACTCCGCGCTTCGTCAGTACTCGTTTCTGGACCATCTGGTCACCGCCATTGCCTTCATCGGCTATTCTATGCCCATCTTCTTCGTCGCCCTGCTCTCTATGTACATCTTTTCCGTCAACTTCAAGCGCTGGGGACTGCCGTATCTGCCCACCGTGGGGATGTTTGACCCGAATGTGGGCAAGACCCCCGGCCAGGTGGCGCTCCATATGGTACTGCCGGTCTTCAGCCTTTCGTTCATCTATTTCGCTGCCTACAGCCGCTACATCCGGAGCGCTATGCTGGAGGTGCTGAGCCAGGATTACATCCGGACCGCCCGCGCCAAGGGGCTGCCCCGCCCGACGGTGATCTTCATCCACGCCCTGAAGAACGCCTCTCTGCCCATTGTCACGGTTGTCGGGCTGGACCTACCCTTTCTGCTGGCGGGGGCCATCGTCACCGAACGGATCTTCGCCTGGCCAGGGATGGGCCGCCTTTTCATTGACCATGTCTCCCGGGGCGACACCCCGGTGGTTATGGGCATTCTGATGATGATCGCCGTCGCAGTGGTGGTCTTCCAACTCATCACCGACATCGTCTACGCCTGGCTGGACCCCCGGATACGGTACGAGTGAGCCCGGAGATGTTCGTAACTGTTCAGCCTATTTGGCTGAGGGGGAAACCTCATCCTCTCCCCTAACCTCTCTCACAACGGGAGGGTGCTGAAAAAGGGGTGAGGGAAGAGATGCTGGAGGCCTGTCCCGCTTTTGGGGGAAGCGTTTTAACCCCCTCATCCCC
>CAKZOY010000418.1 GCA_937138275.1 uncultured Chloroflexota bacterium | reverse complement strand
AGAAGGCACACCCCTCACGACCTGGCCCTGATGACCGCCATCGCCAGCCAGGTGGCGATCGCCCTGCAGAACGCCCGCTCCTACGAAGAGGCGCAGCGGCGGGCGGAGCGGGAGCGATTGGCCCGCCAGATTATGGAGCGCATTCAGGCCGCCCCCGATGTGGAGAGCGTCCTGCAGACCGCCGCCCGAGAACTGGGGCGCGCGCTGCAGGCGCCGCGCACCCTGATCCGATTAGGTGTTCCCGCGAAAACAAATGGAAATCACCCTCCGGAAAATCCGGGGTGATGTTGCATATTTATCTTAGATCAAGGAGGACCCAATGGAACAGCCAATTGCTATAGACACCAGCATCCCCAACGCCGGACGGGTCTACGACTACGTCCTTGGAGGCCATCACAGCTTTGAGGCAGATCGCCAGGCTGCTGAGTACATGATCAGCCTGGTCCCCTCCACTCGCAAATGGGTGCGTATGCTGAGAATGTTCCTCCAGGAGGCCGTGCTGCAATTAGCCGAGGAGGGTTTCACTTACTTCCTGGATCTCGGTTCCGGCCTTCCTACAGTAGAGCACATTCACCAACTCGTCCCCCATGCCCGAGTAATTTACGTGGATAATGACCCGGTAGTTACGGCGTACGGCACTCAACTCCTGGAGGGACATCCCAACGCTCGTTACCTTCCGATGGATATCCGTGACATCCATAACCTTCTCCGTTCCCCCATTATCCCAGAGATGTTCGGAGATGAGCGGAAAGTAGCGATCGGATTCAACGCGATCACCTGCTTTCTCAAAGAGGAGGAAATTAAGCGAATTGCCCAGGCGCTCTACGATTGGGCAGCGCCGGGGAGCAAAATGTTCGCTACCTTTGAGACCAAAAACCCGGATCTGATGACTCCCCGGATGCAGCAATTTTTAGACATGTTTGAGCGGATGGGAAGCCCTTACTGCTTTCTCACCCTTGAGGAATCCAGGGAATGGATGAAGCCCTGGGAAGCCGATGAACGGGGATTCCGCCCGCTGGCTGAATGGCTGGGCCTTCAGGACCAGATTACCGAAGAGGACCGCGAGGGAGTGGAACTGGAGTTCTACGGAGCGATCCTGGTGAAGAAATAAGAAATATTTTTCACAGCAGGTATGCCCTTGCTCTTTGGGGGTAACTACCTACTATGCCGCCGGAGCGGCGATTGAAATCGCCCCTGGGGGGCTTGTAGCCGGGCGTCCGCCTCCGTGGACGCCACCGGAGCGACCGCGCAGGCGGTCGCCCGGCGCAAAGCGCCCTCTCCGGCGCGGTTTCAACTGCCAGCCTGGGCAACCGCACCGATTGGTAGATAGATTGACAATGGCAAATTTTAAGTTATAAAACAAAAATTGGTAGCTGCGCCCCTGGAAAAGGCCGCTGGAAGGGCAAAAGCCAGACGGACTATCGCCTTGGCGGCGCAAAATGGGCGGT
>CAKZOY010000417.1 GCA_937138275.1 uncultured Chloroflexota bacterium | reverse complement strand
ACCCGGGCAAGGGTAGGGGATACGACTTTGTGAGACTTTGTTAAAGACCGGGTAATACGACTTTATGAGAATCAACAGCGTATTGCAAATTGCACCTGCGCACTCTCCCCTGCGCCTTGCGATTTTGCGACCTGCGACCTGTGACCTGCGACCTGCAACCGGCATCCCGGTTTTGTCTTCTCTCCAATTTGTGCTATACTACTTTTTGTGGATGGTGGAAAGCGAAACCAGATCGCCCGTGAGGTCGGCCTGGAGGTCCTTTCTCCCATACTGGCCGACTTCCACCATGCTCTCGGATGGGTTGCGGCCCAGGTACTTCTGTTCTTTCAGCCGCTCCTGAGGGGATGGGTGGATGAATCATCGCTGGAGCAGACCATTCAGGGGCTGGAGGATTTATTGCCCATCCGTTCACCGGAGGATAGATGACACTTGTTTTGCCATGGCTGCTGATTGTTATCGCGATCTTACCTCTCCTCTGGACGGTCATCCGCGCCCGCCGGGGGCGTACTCCCTCACTACGCTCGCTGCCAGCCTTTGACGAATTGCCCGCTCAACTGGGCCATTCCGCGGAAAGCGGCGCGCCTCTTCTGTTCACCCTTGGATTGGGAGCAGTCGGTGGCGACCGGACGCTTACGTCCATTGCGGCGCTGGAGACCATGGATGAACTGGCCGATGCAGCGGTGGCATACGGCACACCGCCCGTGGTTGCTGTGGGGGACCCCACGCTTTTGCCCCTGGCAGAAGACGTCTTCCGCCGCGCGTGGACTCAGCGCGGAACGCCGGAGCGATACGACCCCTCTACAGTGCGGTTTATCGGCGTACAACCTGCTGTCTACGCGGCGGGCGTCGCCGATATCCTCGGGCACGAGCGGATTCACGGCCATGTCCTGATCGGCTCGCTGGACGAAGAGGCGGCTCTGACTACCCATGCCGCAGAAGGACGAGGGATTCCCCAATCGGTTGCCGCCGACCGCCTTTCGGCGCTGGGGGCTCTCTATCCGGCCGATGCCCACCTGGCCGTCGGGGAGGAACTCTATGCCGGACCGGCCCGGGTGGCGGGCCTTCCGCGCTATCTGGGTAGCCTGCGCGCTCAGGATGTATTGCGCTTGCTGATCGTCGCCCTGATCTTTCTGAAGGCCCTGGGAGTCTGGTGATGAGGTACCTATGGACCGTTTGATGAAGCGAATCCTTCCAGCCTCCGTGGCAATGGGCGCAGGAGTCCTGGTCCTCCTGGGCTATCTCCTCCCCAATCCTCTCCTGACAACCGTACAGGGCGAACTGATCCGCTGGGCAATCATCGTTGCTGCTTTCGCCTTTATCCTCGGCTTTTTCAACATTCTGCGAGTTCATCTGGGGCGCTCCAGGAAATCCGGGAGAATCTACAGTCTCATGCTGGTCCTGTCGGCCCTGGGCAGTCTGGGGCTGACTACAGTGGCTCTCCTGCTCCCACCTTTCCGAGTTCTGGGCGACTGGTGGTTTCGCTATGTTCTTTCCCCCCTTCAGGCCACCGTCGCTGGCCTGGTGGCTTTTGTTCTGGTTGTCGCACTTTTCCGTCTGGTGCGTCATCGCCGGGAGGCGGGAGTCCTCATCTTCCTGATCGCTGCCCTCATCGTCCTGCTGGGGACATTGCCCGTCCCGGCACTGCTCGGTGACCGAGTGGTTGCTCTGCGAACGTGGTGGATGAGTGTTCCGGCGATGGCTGGAATGCGCGGTCTGCTCATCGGTGTGGGGTTAGGCACCCTGCTGATCGGCCTGCGCGTGCTGATAGGAGCCGACCGTCCGTATAGCGATTGAGTGAGGAACCGATGATTTACTGTCCGAAGTGCGGGACGGCGAATCGCCAGGGGAGCAAATTCTGTAACGAGTGCGGGTCTCCCCTGCCCGCCACCGGTCTACGCTGCCCGACGTGCGGCGCGCTGAATCCGGTGGGCAATGTATACTGTGACCGCTGCAATACCCGGCTAATTCCCCCAGGTCCCTCACAGCCTCCGGAGGGAGAGAAACCCCAGCGCCCTGCGCCTATCAAAGGAATCTCTCTTCCCTCCGTCCCTCTGGAGGAAACGGCAAGGGACCGGTTCTCCGAACTGCAGGATTTCGCTGCCGAGGCGGGTGGTAAGGGTGTGGCGGAAGAAGAAATTGGCCCTCTGGAGCTTCCTTCCTGGCTGACCGGGGTGGAACCCGCCTCCCCAGGAGAGACCATTGTTCCGGAGGAACCGTCTCCCCTCCTGGAGGCGCCGGACTGGTTGCAGGAAGTGATAGGCCCGGTAGAGCCCTCTGTCCCGGGGGAACTCACACCTGCGGCAGAGGTGCCGGACTGGCTGCGCGGGCTGGAGGCACCCGCCGCGCCGATTGCCCCGGAGGAGGCGGCCCCGGCAGCAGAAGTGCCCGCGGCAGAGGTGCCGGACTGGCTGCGCGGGCTGGAGGCTCCCGCCGCGCCGATCGTCCCGGAGGAGGCGGCCCCGGCAGCAGAAGTGCCCGCGGCAGAGGTGCCGGATTGGCTGCGCGGACTGGAATCTCCCGCCGCGCCGATCGTCCCGGAGGAGGCGGCCCCGGCAGCAGAAGTGCCCGCGGCAGAGGTGCCGGATTGGCTGCGCGGACTGGAATCTCCCGCCGCGCCGATTGCCCCGGAGGAGGCGCCCCCGGCAGCGGAGATGCCGGACTGGCTGAAAGAACTGGCAGGACCGACACCACCTGAAGGGACACCCGCTGGACCGCCTCCCTTTACTTTTGAGGAACCATCGCCCCCTCCGGTGCCGTCACAGGAAATTGCACCGCCCCTCCCGCCTGGCGAAATCTCCGATTGGCTCAGGGGGCTGGAGCCTGTTCCGCCAGAGGGCCCATCGGAGCGCGTCCCGCCGGTAATCCTGGATGTTTCCCCCAGAGCAGCGCCGGTGGAACAGGCTACCGTGCCGCCCCTCGTTTTGGAGGAAGAAGAAGAGGCCCTCCCCGCCACAGGGGTGGAGTTACCCGATTGGCTGAAGGTACTGGAAGGAGAGCAGCCCGCTGCTCCTCCGGCGGATTTTGGAGGACTGGTCCCGGCGGAGATTCCCGAGTGGTTGCGAGCGATGCAACCCCGGGAGGAAGTGGCAGTGGTGGAAGAGCCGGTGGAGAGCGAGGGGCTGCTGGCAGGATTGCGAGGACTGTTGCCCATTGGGAGTGGCCTGGATATGCCGGTCACTGCGAAACCGGTTTTGCCGCAAGGCCCCAGTCCGGCGACTGTGGCGCGGGCGGAACTCCTCCAGGGGCTGCTTTCGCGGCCCCTGGTCATACCGCGGGCCGTACCACGGGAAACCCGCCGCCAGAGCGGATGGATGGTGGTCCGTCTCCTGGTGGGACTGGCACTCATTGCCGCGATCATCGCCCCAATGGTGGTACGGCTGCCCTTCTTCGGTCAACCCGCTGCGCCGGGGGCCGATATGCTCTTCACAATGGTGGGACAGTTGCCTCCCAATACCCCGGTGCTGGTGGCATGGGAATACGGTCCGGCAGAGGCGGAGGAGATGGACCGGGTCGCTGGCCCGCTCATAGACCATCTCCTGCGCCAGCAAGCGCGCCTGGTACTGGTAAGTACCCGAATGGAGGGGCCCGCATCCGCCGAAGCGCTGCTGGCCTCCCGCCTGGCCGATACCCAGGAGCGGCTCCAGCGCATCGCCAATCTGGGCTATGTGCCGGGACAGGCAGCCGGTGTGCGGGAAGTGATCGGAAGTCTGGACAGCCGTACCGAAGCAAGCACCGGACTGCCCGCTGCACAGATAGAAGCGATGGCGGGGGTCCGCTCAGTGGCCGACGTGGGAATGGTGGTGGTGCTGGCGGCTCAACCGGATGACCTGCGCATCTGGGTGGAGCAGGTTTCTACCGTTGCCCCCGGGCTTCCTATCGTGGGAGCCTTGAGCGCTCGGGCGGAACTGCTGGGTGCTCCTTACATCTCCGCCGGTCAGATACGCGGCGCCATCTCCGGCCTGGTTGGAGGAGCGGTGTACGAGCGGCAACTGGATACCGGGCGTGGACGGGAATATGAGTATTATTTGACCTCGCTGGGGCTGGCCCAATGGGCGACGGCGGCCCTCGCAGTTCTTGGGGCGCTCATCTTTGTCTTTGGAGGGCGGAAACGATGACAGCGGACCTGATCGGTCTGATCGTCGGCACCCTGCTGACGTTGATGGTGCTCAGTTACATCCTGGGCGACAACCCCCTGTATCGCCTGGCGTTGCACCTTCTGGTCGGGGTCACGGTGGGATATGGGGTCGCTGTTACGGTGGTGACCGTCCTCCAGATGACATTGCCGGCCCTCCGGGGCAATTCGGCTGATCGGGTGGGTGTTGCGATCCCTCTGATACTGGGGATTCTCCTGCTTTTCAAGGGATTCCCGCGCTGGGCTGCGCTGGGCAATTTCTCCACCGCGTTTCTGGTCGGTGTGGGCGCGGCCGTGGCGATCGGCGGGGCCCTCCTGGGGACGATTCTCCCCCAGACCGCCGCGGTGGGTTCTATTGGGACATGGCTTCAACAGGGCTTATCGGGACTGGTGAACGGTCTGCTGACGGCCTTCGGAACTATCTGTGCGCTTCTGGCTTTTGCGTTTGCTGACCCTCAGAAGGCCCCTCTGCGCTATATCTGGAAAGGTAGCGTGGGCCTCTTGGGGCAGATCGGGCGTTGGTTCCTGCTGGCTGCTTTCGGAGCGGCTTTCGGTATCGCCCTGACCGCCAGTTTAACCGTTCTGGTCGGGCGGATTTACGCGGTCGTGATGAATATCCAGCAACTGCTGGCCTGGTGGGGCGGGTGATGTACTGGGTGGACGTACAGAGTGAGGGGGATTGGCCGGTGGACCTGGATGTCCTCCGACACACGGCAGTGGCGACTCTGGTTCATCAGGACGCCCTCGCGGTGGAGGTTGCCATCGTCATCACCGACGATGAAAGTTTGCAGGAACTGAACCGTCGCTTTCGGGGCATAGACGCCCCCACGGACGTTCTGGCGTTCCCCAACGAGGCGCGCGGGCCCTTCGTCAGCGCGCCGGGTTTTCCCCGCTATCTGGGCGACATCGCCATCTCGTACCCTCGGGCCGAGGAACAGGCCGCCGAGGCCGGCCATTCCGTTCAGGCGGAACTGCAACTCCTGGTCGTCCATGGCGTCCTGCACCTCCTGGGCCACGACGACCAGAGCGAACCGGAGCGTTCCCGAATGTGGGCCGCGCAGGAGACCATCCTGAAGGCGCTGGGGGTTTCGGTCAACCTTCCCGAATGATGCGCCGCGTTCGTCTCCTCCGGGCTTTCGGTCACGCGTTCTCCGGCCTTTTCTACGCCATTCGTACCCAGCGGAACATGCCGATCCATCTGGTCATTGCGGCCGGAGTGGTCGCGCTGGGGCTATGGTTGGGACTCTC
>CAKZOY010000416.1 GCA_937138275.1 uncultured Chloroflexota bacterium | reverse complement strand
ATGCCCCGTGGTTGTGCCCTGCGTTGCGACCTTATGCCCCGTGGTTGTGCCCTGCGTTGCGACCTTATGCCCCGCACTCAGCCTTTCTCCGCCAGTCGGGCCAGTTTGGGTTCCACCTCCCGCCAGGAGATGCGCGTCAGCCCCAGTTTCTGGCGCAGGGCCTCCGACGACATCCCGGAGCGGTAATCCCGCACCGCACAGGTCCAGCGCAGCGTCTCAAAGGAAAGGCCGTCGGGAATGCCGGCCCGCTCCGCCACTTCGTTCAGCACGTACTCCAGATTGCGTTCCGTCCAGGGGAACAGTCGGTCCCGAAGTTCGTACTGGCTACGGTATTCAGCCAGCACCGTCGGCCAATCCGGTGGGAGAGGGATCCGACGCTCCTTGTGCTTGCGGCGCGGACTGGCGTAGCGAATCCACAACACCGGATGCGCCGGGTCGGAAAGGTCTATGTGGTCCAGGGCGATGTTCACACACTCCCCCTTCTTGATGCCGGTATGGAGCAGAAGGGAGACCAGGAGGTGTGGACGGGCATCGGGCGGATCGCCCCGACGGAGCGCCTGGGTCACTTCCAGCACCCGCTCCACCTCCTCGTCGCTCAGGACGCGCGGGAGCGGGGTCAGCACGGGACGGTGAATCACCGGCGCGGCGGGGTCCTCCGGAAGAACGCCCGTCTCCGCCAGCCAGCCAAAGAAGACCTTCAGGGTGGTGATCCGCCGGGATAGGGACTTGGGACTGCAGGGCTCTCCCCGCCCGACCGTCAGCCAGCGGACGAATTCGTTCAGGTCGCGCGTGCCGATATCTCCAACCGCTTTCTCCGCCCCGATGTATTGCTCCAGGATGTGCAGGTCGGAATTGAAAGAGCGGACCGTGTGCGGGCTGAAATCGCGGGCACGCATATAGTCCTGGAACGCCGCGATAGCCTGCCGGAGGGACGCGCGTCCGGTCAGCCCAGCAGGCGAAGGCGCCGAACTGTCGTGAAAGGACGGCGATGCCATCCTGCCTCCCTGTCTACGATCCCAGGCAGGCAGCCGGTAGCCGCCGACAGGCGGCCCGGTAGCCTGCAACCTACGGCCGGGTAAGCCGTTGGGTCACCGTT
This sequence comes from uncultured Chloroflexota bacterium, assembly GCA_937138275.1. Classification (GTDB taxonomy): domain Bacteria; phylum Chloroflexota; class Anaerolineae; order B4-G1; family DUEL01; genus SpSt-77. Next base: position 3,804 of record CAKZOY010000416.1, on the reverse strand, counting down.
CCGATCGGCGGCGCAGAAACGCGGGAATCTCCAGGTCGTCCTTATCAAAGACCGGCACGGGGCGCTCCGGCGCTTCCCGCGCCGGAGTACGGGCCGTCCGGGTGGGGCGCGGGGCGCTGTCAAAGCCAGTGGCGATGAGGGTGATGCGCACCGCGTCGCCCATCTCCTCGTCAATCACCGCGCCGAAGCGCAGGTCCACATCGGGATGCGCGGTCTCCCGGATCACCGTCGCCGCTTCGTAGACCTCGTGGAGGCTGAGGTCGGGCCCGCCGGTGATGTTGAAGAGGATGCGCTGGGCGCCGTCTATGGTGATATCCAGGAGACGGTTGGAGATGGCCTGATGCGCCGCTTCGGAGGCCCGGTTTTCGCCCCGTCCTTCGCCCACCGCCATCAGCGCCGCGCCGCCCTCCGACATCACCGCCCGCACATCGTTGAAGTCCACGTTGATCAGGCCGGGGATGGTGATGACTTCAGAGATGGCCTGAATACCCTGCCGGAGGACGTCATCCGCCAGACGGAAGGCATCCTGGAGGCTCACCTTGCGCTCCACAATCTCCAGGAGACGGTCGTTCGGGATGACGATAAGGGTGTCCACGTGCTCCTTGAGCGCCTCAATACCGGCGATGGCGAGTTGAGCCCGCTTCGGCCCCTCAAAGAAGAAGGGGCGGGTGACAATGCCGATGGTGAGCGCACCGATGTCGCGGGCGATTTTGGCGACCACCGGCGAGGCTCCGGTCCCTGTCCCGCCGCCCATCCCGGCGGTGACAAAGACCATGTCGGAGCCGTCCAGGACCTGATAGAGTTCGTCTATGGACTCCTCAGCGGCCTTGCGCCCCAGTTCCGGGTTCCCGCCGACGCCGAGACCGCGCGTCAGTTTGTCGCCGATGCGGACGCGCACAGGAGCGTCGGAGAGCATAATCGCCTGGGCGTCGGTGTTGACGGCGATGAAGTCCACACCGGCGATGCCCGCCTCAATCATCCGGTTGACGGCGTTGCTCCCGCCGCCGCCCACTCCGACCACCCGGATGCGGGCGAAGTTCTCCACGGGTCTTTGCATATCTCACCTCCTGCTTGAGATTGGTTGGGTATTGGTCAATTGGGTATCGGTCAATTGGGTTTGGTTAATTGGGTTTCTGCATTCTGCTGTTGATTCTCATAAAGTCGTGTCACCTGGTCTTTCACAAAGTCTCATAAAGTCGTATCCCATCCCTTGCCCGGGTGGGAGTCCGAGCGTTCGTTCCGATGTTGCCAGGGATTCCCTTTAATCCCCCTCACCCTCCTTACCCCCTCTCCCCCTTGCCCTGCGGGCGGGGGAGAGGGGGGAAGAGAGGGGTTTTTGGGGCGGCGGCTTTGCCGCCGCCCCCAAAACCCCATTTCCATCCCCCTCCCCCATAGGGGTGGTATGACTTTTTGAGACTTTGCCAAAAGATCGTGATGCGACTTTACGAGATTCAACACTGCATTCTGCATTGTCTCTTCATCCTGGGAGCAACGCGCGCAGCCATTGCAGGAAACGTTTCCCCGCCGACGGCCCGCCCCGCGGGAGCGGACGACGGACGTCGGCAGTGATCCCCCAACCCATCAGCCCGGCGGCGACGGCGAAGGCCGGACCGCTGATCCGATCCACCAGCCCCACCAGCCCCTGCGGCCGACCGACGCGCACCGGCAATCCCAGCACCTCCCGCGTCAGTTCCGGAACGCCCGGCAGTTGGACCACTCCCCCGCAGAGAACCACACCCGCCGGGAGCAGCCCGTCGTAGCCGGAACGCTTGATGTCCGTCTGGACCATTTCCAGCATCTCCACCACCCGCGCCTCAATGATCTCCGCCAGTTTCCAGCGCGGGAGCATCTGCGGACTGCTCTCCCCGAACGGCTCCGCCGGGAAGCGCTCATCCTGCCCGACCTGCGCGGGCCGGGCATGACCGTACTGGATTTTGACCTGTTCGGCGACCTCCGTGGGCAGTCGGAGGCCGATGGCGATGTCGTTGGTGATATACTCGCCGCCGATCCCCAGCGACGCCGTATGCCAGACCGTCCCGTCAATGAAGATGGCGATGTCGGTGGTGCCGCCACCGATGTCCACCAGCACGACCCCCACCTCGCGCTCGTTCTCCGTGAGGACCGCGTCCCCGGCCGCCAGCGGGCCCAGCACGATCTCGTCCACTTCCACCCCCGCACCCCGGACGCATTTGACCAGGTTCTGGATCACCATAGAGGAACTGGTAATGACGTGGGCCTCCACCTCCAGCCGGAAACCGTGCATACCGACGGGATCACGCACCCCTTCCTGTCCGTCCACAATGTAGTGGCGCGGGATGACGTGGAGCAGTTCCCGGTTGTAGGGGATGGCGACGGCGCCTGCGGCATCCAGCGCCCGGTCCACGTCTTCCACCGCGATCCCCTCCTCCCGGCGCGGGACGGCGATGACTCCCCGGCTGTTGAGCGAGGCGATATGCGGGCCGCTGAGGCTGACATACGCCCGCTCAATGCGGTAGCCGGAAGAGCGCTCCGCCTCCTGCACCGACGTGGTGATGGTTGCCGTCGCCTCGGTCAGGTTCACCACCGCCCCCTTGCGCAGGCCGCGCGAGGGCACAATGCCGACGCCGATGATGCGCAGGCCCACATCCTCCCGGAACTCTCCAACCAGGGTGCAGATTTTACTGGAACCTACATCAATCCCGACGACCGTCTGTTCCATACCGGTCCTCCATCAGGGAAAGAGTTTCTCCCGCCATCGGTACAATGCCGGATAGGGAATGGTCTCCCTGGCCCCGACCTCTGGGACAGGAAGCAACGGAAGGGCCTCTCCTGAATTCTCCTACCACTCGTTCGTCACGGAATAATAGGGAGCGTCAGGGAAGCGAACGTCCACGAAACGGGGACGAATCCCCTGCTCCAGGAGATGCGCCCGCACTTTCAGGTAAACCTGCAGCCGATGCTCCATCCCTGCCCCCTGTCCCACGATCACGCGCCATCCGGCGGGGTCGTCCAGCACCAGCCCGCGGCCGGGTCGGTAGAGAATAGGGCCGGGGACGAGACCCAACTGTTCCAGTTCCTCCAGTCCGACCAGCACCTCCTGATCCACCAGCCCGCGCGCATCGGTAGGGATCGGCCCGCGGACCAGCCACCTCCCCTCCAGCGGCCCAGATGTGGGGAACGCCCCGCCAGCGGCATCCACCCAATAGTAGGTCCCGTCGTTCTCCCAGGCGATTGCGGGAGATCGCGGGGTAATGGCGATGATACAGTGGGCCGGGAGAAGGCAGATCGCCCGCACCTTCTCCACCGACGGTAATGCCTCCCGAATCCGCCGCTCCGCCGCCCGTCCATCGGCCAGAAGAATGTGCCGGTTCGCCAGGCCGCTGGCGGCAAAGACCGTCTCCGCCGGAATGTGTCCCGCGCCGATAATCGTCGCCCCAGTGACGTAGAAACGGGGGCTGAAGGCGAACCAGAAGATCATGCCGAGCAGGACGAGTCCGAATAATGCCAGGACTCCGGTGGATGAAATGGAGATGGTCTGCGTCACCGGCAGGGTTCGTCCTCCGATAATCAGCGGCGAATAAATTCCGACTTCCTGACGGAATCCCTTGCGGCGTTTGTCCCGGGCATTTCTGGTTTTTCGGATGGTGGGCATATATGTCCCTCCCGAATGGTTATATCCTTCCGACGCCGTCAGGTTGAAACCGGCGGCTTCGGGATGCCCGCGAGGGGCATCCCTACAGGGCGTCCCCCTGCGGGGACGCCCCCACCGCGTCGGCGCAGGCCGACGCCCGGCCAGAGGCCCTCCAGAGGCACACTTCCAGTGTG
>CAKZOY010000415.1 GCA_937138275.1 uncultured Chloroflexota bacterium | reverse complement strand
AGGTCAAAAATCCGCATTGCCGCCTGAAAGGCGAGCTGGTAGACCTCCAACTCTTTATGACTCCGTATCAACGCTCCTCTGCTCCTCCGCTCCTCTGCTCCTCCGCTCCCCCGCTCCCCCGCTCCTCCGCTCCCCTGCTCCTCCGCTCCTCCGCTCCCCCGCTCCTCCGCTCCCCCGCTCCTCCGCTCAGTTCACGCTCCACAACTTCAAGTATCCAGGCAGGTCTACCGCCTCGCGCGGCCCGACGAGAATCTGCCAGCCCGGCAGTTCCTCCTCCACCTCGCCCATCAGCACGGCGACCGCGCCGGGGATGATCAGTTTGCGGTGGGCGATCCTCTCCTCAATCCCCGTCGTCTTCACCGTCTTGGCGATTTTCTCGGCGTCAAACTTGCCCGCCGCCCAGGCAGTGAGCACGCTCATCCCCTCGGCGTCGGCCACCAGCAACCAGCCGGGAAGCCCGCTCCCGTCCACCTCGTTCGCCACCGAGAAGTAGGTGATGGAGAAGTTGGTGGTAATCATCACCGGCGAGTCGGGCTTGGGGTTGTTGATCTCGTAGATGCCCGGCTGGACCTTGATGGGCTCCTGCGGGTTGGTGTAGATGTTGACCCGCCAGGCCAGGAGGGCGTAGGCCATCGCCGGGGAGAACCGGTCCAGGACAATGAATCCGGCGTATTTGGCGATGTGCTCCGCCGCCAGTTGTGCCTCTTCAATGGCATCCGCCGCCCCCTCGCCGGGGAAGGTGATGACCGGGAATCCCAGGGGGCGGAAGTTCTTCTTCAGCGCCAGACGGCGCAGATGGGTCAACGTGACCAGAGTGCCCGCGGGGTCCCGCACACCCGGGTCCAGGACGATGTCCTGAACACCGGCGCCGCCGACCTTCTCGGTCAGTTCCGCCAGCCCGTCCAGGGAATCGGCGCGGACGGCCAGGGGGACGCCGGCCCCCTTAGCCAGCGCGGCCATCTCCTGCCAGTTCTCCGCGGTGGCGGCGTAGAGGAGCGGACGAGTGTCGTCGGCAGCAGCCAGTCCCGCCTTCATCACCGCCGGGTCGGAGGCGATCAGGATCAGCGGACGGTCGGTCGCCTCCCGCGCCGCCTTCACCGCCGCGGCGAAGGTATCCGGGTTACCGGAGGCCGCCTCCACCGCCACACCGTCCAGATGGAGGATCATCCCAACGTAGACCACGGAGTACCCCATCGCCTCCTGGACGGCCTTCTGGATGTCCGTTATCGGAGTGGTGTCCTTCACCCGCACGAAGAGGCCCGGCGGATTATAGAAAGTCTTCTCGTGCCGGAAGATGACCGTCTCATTGCCCACCGACACCTTATGGCCCGGCCCCTGAACGGTGACCAGGCGGATGGGCGGCGCGGCGGCGGCATCCAGTTGGGCCTTTGCCTCCTCGGAGACGTAGGGACAGGCGGAGAGTTCCGCCTGTTTGGCCGCCAGTTTCATCGCGAAGGCCAGGCAGGTGGGGTAACCGCACTCCTTGCAGTTGGTTTGGGGAAGCAGTTTGTAGATTTGCAATCCAGTGAGCGCCATCTCCGCCTCCTATTTTGCCATCATCCGTTCAATGAAGGCCCGGACCCGCCGCACCGTCTCCGGGTGGCGAAGGACGAGGACATTCGCCCCCGCCAGGAGCAGATTGGTCGCCGTCAGGGTCTCCCAGAGGATGGCGCGCTCGCGCCAATCGCCCCAGGAGGCCGGCACCCCCTCGCCGACTTTGGACTCTTTCTGCCGCCAGGCCTCAAAGCCGGGGGTGACCAGCATGGGCAACTGGGTCATCTTATCCCCTTGCAGGGCCGCCAGGCGCAGCCGCTCCATCACCGAATAGCCGTACTCAATCCCGTAGCCCAGACCGGCCGTCGTCGGGTCCATAATGATGCGGTCCAGCGGCATCCCCATATCGGCGATGAGGATATTCAGTTGCTTGGCCAGGTTGACGTCCATCGCGGTGCGCCCGTTGACCAGATGTCCGCTGGCCAGCGCCGCCGCGACGATGGTGCGGTAGTTCTTCTCTTCGCAGATGCCCAGGACAATTCGCTCTCCGGCCGCCTCCTCGGCCACAGCCACCAGCAACTCGTTGTCGGCGTCCACCTGACCGGGGCCAAAGACCATAATGGGCAGACCCGTCGCCTGGAGGACAGCGCGGGTGATCGCCCGGGCGTCCGCCGCTGTGGTGGGCTTTCCGCCGTCGCGGGTCAGGCTCAACTGGAGGAGCACCAGGTCGGCGCCCGCGTCCTCGGCAGCCTTTGCCCACTGGGCCGGATCCCTGGCCGCGTCGCCCCAGGCCTCCAGCAGAAGCGGCGACCAGTCCTCCGGATAGCGATCCAGAACCTCCATCGCAATGCGCGGCGGATTGGGCATTTCCCCATCCGTCAACATAAAGGGAAGCGTGTTCTCCCCTCCCACCTTGACCACCCGGCTGCGGGTGCCTCCCTCCGCCGCGGTGGCGCCGATGGTCGCTTCCAGAACCCTGCCGGGCCATTTCTCCACAGGAATTTCCACCGGCATACATGACCTCCTTCGTTCTGGGGTGATAACGACACTTTTCACCTCTCCCTGCCCATCAGGGAGAGAACAGATTCAATTCAAAGATACTCCCGCCCGAACAGAATGTCAAGCCGAAAATTGACCACAGAGACGCGGAGCACGCAGAGAAACCCAGAGGGGCACCGCGAGCACCTCCACCGCACCGGGCAAAAACCCCTCTGCGTTTTCCTGCGTCCTCGTCGCCCTGCTATCCCTGCCATTCAGCAAAGGAGGGCCGCCACCAGGAGGCGACGGCCCCCCTCCGTCGCCGGATGATGGAAAGGGGCGACGCGCCTCTGGCGCGTCGCCCCATGGACCCCTTAGAAGAGCGGCGGCATCGTCAGCGCCGGATGCCCCTTCTCCTCCAGATACGCCAGCAGGCCCTCCACATCCGTGCAGATGGTCTCGTCGGCGATCTTATCCAGCAGGTCCGGGTCGCCCTCCCGCTCGCAGACCGCCTTCAACTCCTCGGCCATCGTCTGCTTGAGGAACGAGGACATCCAGACCACTCGCCTGAAGCCGCCGTCGGCAGAGAGGAACTTGGGGCTGGTGAGGTAGTACTTGCCCACCCCCATCACGCCCGGCGTCTGCAGGCCACCACCAGCCATACCGGCCAGAGTGGAGAAGGTCATCCCGGCAGGGGTCATGCTCGGGTCCTCCCGGCTGACAACCATCACGCCGTTGGCCTCGGGGATGACCATGACGATGCACTCAAAGCAGCCGCAGGCCGTCATGGGGTTCTCCATAATGGAGTACATCGCCACCGTGTCCACCTTGCCCTGGGAGGCCACCCGAACGTACTCGTTGACGCCGGTGAAGTACCCCTTGACCGAGTCCAGGCACTGCCCCTTGGCGATGGGCTGGTTCGGGCCGGTGGGGTTGATCTCGTAGGACGCTTTGCAGTCCAGCCAGTTGTACGCGCCGCAGAGGCCCAGCCGCTGCGGGCTGATGACGCAGCAGTGGGTGGGGGCGAAGGACTGACAGAGGACACAGGAGTAGAAAGTATCCACGGCCTCGTCCACCAGGTCGGCCAGGCGGCGGTTGCGCCGGTCGTAGGCCTCGCGCGCCTTTGCCAGCCATTCGGCATGGAGCGCCGGGTCGGTGATGATTTTCACCTGTACCTTGTCCACGATGGCGCCGAAGTCGGCATGGAAGCGGGCGTAGAGGATATCGCCGAAGTGGCGCAGGTTGAAGCCCTTCTCCGCCGCGGTCTTGGAGATGCGGATCCAGGCGATGTCCCGCTGGCCAATGTGCTGGATGCCGGAGGCGCCGTTGATGAAGTAGTGAATTTGCCGCTCCAGCACCGGCTCAAAGTCTTCCTGCATCTTCCGGCCGGCGACTTCCACCACGATGCCCAGGTCCATCGCCCCGCCGACGGGCACGTCCTCAAACCCGGGGCCGATGACCTCAATCTTGCCGTCCTCCACCTGTTCCATCGGCACCATCCGCAGGTACTCAAAGGCGCGGCTGGCCCGACCACCGAACTCCACCCGCATATCGGCCTTGCGCACCACCTCGCCCTCAAAGGCGGAGCCGTAGGGGACGGGGATGGGCACCTCGGTGATTTTCACCTTGACGCCGCGCACCTCAATGGCCTTCTGCACCAGCCGGGCCGCCTTCTCCTCGTCGGTGGGGGCGTCAATCTCCTCCCACGGCATAGAGATGACGTGCTCGTAGCGGGTGACGCCGGTGGGCAGAATCTGGGGGATGACGGTGTCGGCGATGACGGGGAAGCCGTAGCAGATGGCGCCGGCGGCGGTGGCGTACTTCAGGTCGTCCACCTCGCCCAGTGCGATGGCGAAGGCGAAGACGCGGTACTTGTTGTACAGGAGAATCTCCCGCCACTGGCCGGGCTTGAGGCCGCCGAAGGTCAGAGCAGAGCGGGTGGCGAAGCCAAGGGGGTAGATGGTGGCGATGGTATCCCGGCCGAAGGGGACGATGTAGGTATCGTACCCCATCTCCACGCCCTCTTCGTGCAACTGGTCAATGATGGAGCGGCCGTTGACGTTGCCCATCAGGAAGACCAGGATGTTGCGTCGCTGGAGTTCGCGGACCAGGGCGACGGCGGCCTGGTTGGTGCGCGCCGCACCGAGGAGGGCGGCGAATCCGGGCATCCGGCCGTCCACCAACTGGATGCCCCACGAACGCAACTGGATGTCGTCAATGGGACCGTTCAGATACCCGCCGCCACCTTCCTCCGTCTCAAACTCCGGGCTGGTGAAGGAGGCGCTGCCGGTCATTCGGAACCCCGGATACCGTTCCGGCTGCTCCCCATAGGCGAAGCGGATGCCCTCAATGGCCTCTTCGGCCAGCAGTGTCGCCATACCGCAATCCAGCGTCTCCCCCAGATAGGGCACCCACCAGTTCTCATCCGGCGGAGGATGGAGCAGACTCTTCGCCTTTTCAATCACCGGTACCAGGTCGCCGATTTTGGTCACCGGATACGCCATCATCCCGTAGATGACGGGCAGGTAGTAAGCCGTGTTGGTAAAGGCTACCGGGGCATCCGGCCCCTTCTCGGCCAGGGCTTTCTGAAGCAGGGCCTCCGCCTCGGCAACGATCGCGTTGGCCCCGCGAATGGCTCGGGTCGCGATATATCTGGACATAGCACTCCCTCCAAAGGAATGTCAACCCGACTTCATTTCGGGCGGTTTACTTCCTGCCCCCGTAAACGGCCTCAATCCGCGCCTCAAAGGGCAGTTCCAGGACCTGACGCATACGCCAGTCGCCGGACTTGCCCCACTTGGCCGGATTGTACTCTTCCAGACCGAGGGCGGCCCGCTTCCGGTCAATGTGCGCCAGGGAGCGACCGACGATCTCTTTCGGGTCTTCCACAAACTCCAGCCGCCCGCCGACCTTCTGCTCCCACCCCTCGGTGGTGAGCCGCATGACCTCGGGGCTGCCCGCCAGCGGGTTGCGCACACCGCCCATGATAACATAGGCACCAGAGGCCACACAGTAGGTAGCGATGGCGAGTGCCTTCTCGCTCATCCACTCCACGGCCATGCCGACGGCGGGGATGTCGGAGATGTCGTCGCCCAGACCGGTCTCCGTGACCATCTGGGAGAGGACGGTAAGGATGCGGGAGTTGTCCACGCATGCGCCCATATGGAGCACCGGCGGGATACCGATGGCCTCGCAGACCTCGCGCAGTCCCGGCCCGGCGTATTCCATCGCTGCTTCCGGAGTCATATACCCCTTCTTGGCGCTGGCAATGGCGCCGCAACCGGTCTGCACCACCAGGACATCGTTCTTCAGGAACTCGGAGACGACGTAGTAGTGGTTCTCGTCGTGGCAGAGGCGAGCGTTGTTGCAGCCGATGTCGGCCACCACCCCGCGGATGCGCCCAGCGACGATAGCATCGTTGAGCGGACGGAAGGAGCCCCGATAGGAGCCCCCGAGGGCGTAGTTGATGTATTCGTGGGAGAAGCCGGCCACCAGCGGGCTGCGATAGTTGGGGACGAAGACCTCGCCCCGCTGCGGGAAACGGTCAATCGCGGTATGGAGAATCTGTTTGGCGATCTCCAGCGCCCGATGCTCGTCAAACTCCAAGTGGAGGGCGCCGGCCACTTTCACCTTGGGCGAGGTGGTGATCAGGGCCGTATGGAACCGATTGGCCAGCGGCACCAGCCCTTCCATAATGCACTGGATGTCCACCACCATCGCCTCCACGGCGCCGGTGAGGATGGCCAGTTCCTGCTGGAGGAAGTTCCCCGCCAGAGGGACGCCTTCTCGTACCAGGATTTCATTCGCCGTGCAACAGATACCGGCCAGATTGACCCCCTTTGCCCCCTTGCTCTGCGCGTAGGCGACGATTTCGGGGTCCTGCGCGGCCGCGACGATGATCTCCGAAAGGGTCGGTTCGTGGCCGTGGATGATGACGTTGACCATATCCTCCCGCAGGACACCCAGGTTCGCCTCGGCGCGGACGGGGGCGGGAGTGCCGAAGAGGATGTCCGTGAGGTCGGTCGCTAACATAGAGCCGCCCCAGCCGTCGGCCAGCGCACAGCGCATACACTGGTCCAGCAGGTGGTCGGCATCCTGGTCATTCCCCATATGGGTACGGTGGAGCAGTTCCACCACTTCGCGGTCAACCGCCCGCGGGGCGATCCCCAGGTCGCGCCAGATTTTCTGCCGCTTGACCGGGGCCCGCTTAAGGTACAGGAGTTCCCCCTCTATACGGCCAAACTCGCCCAGCGCGGCGATCGCCACATCCCGGGCGATCTCCTCCACCGGCCGGTCGCCGACCTTCACGCCCAGGTAGCGCGCGACTTCAAACAATTTGTACGGATCGCGGATCTTGTAGACGGGGTTCCCTTCCGCTGCGGCCAGGAGCGTATAGGCCACACTCCGCCCGTGGTCGGAGTGGGAGGCTGCACCGGCCGCCACTGCGCGGGCAAAGTTGCGGACCACCACCACATCCCGGGTCGCGCCGCAGACGCCCATATCCACATCGCCGACCAGCCGACAGGGCCCCATCGCACAGAAGCGACAGCACAGGCCATCGGCGCCGATCGGGCAGGGGGTAATCTCATCGGCCCGATAGAAACAGGTCTCCGCATTGATCTGTAAAGCCCGTTCCAGAAGCGCTATTGCCGCCGCGTCGCGGCTGGCCTCCTCAGGTGTTCGCACCTTTTTCTTTGCCATTTTAACCTCCCATTACCATTTCCGGAAGTCACCGGACATCTCCAGGTCGGCCCGGTAGGTCTGGCTCATGCGGAAGCCCAGGTCCCCCCAGCGCGGGTCGCGCCGTTTCTCCGTGGGCGGCACCAGGATGGGGGTCTCTCCCTGGCCCACCGGATAACCGGCCTGCGCCAGGGCCTGCTCCAGAGTCTCCCGCTTCACTTTGGCCGGGTCGTAGGCGACCAGAACCTGCTTCCAGGCCGAACTGGCATACACATCCGTCACCCCGTCCAGTTTGGTCAGGACTTCCCGAACCTTCATGACGTGGTGATCGGCCCACATCAGTGGGACATCCAGAACCACTTTCTCCATGTCTACCTCCTTCATTGATCTCGCCGTGCGGTTTCCCCGCATTTGTTGACGGAGTTTCACCCCAACGGCACGGCCTCCTTCCGAAGGCCCCATCTCCATACCCGCCGATAGCGCGGCAGGCCGACCGCAGAGAGGCCTGCCCATCGGGCATCCACCTGGCAGGTCTACACTGCGACCTGCGACCTTGCAACCTGCGACCTGTGACTTGCGACCTTGCGCCTTTTTAAGGTAGGGGTGGAGGAGGAGAACCCTCCCCCACCCGGACCGGGGACGGGGGATTAGAAGAGTCCCTTCACCCTCCCTGTCGCCAGGTCAATATCCACATCCACGAACGCCGGCCGGCTGGGCAGCCCGGGCATCGTCCGCATCGCGCCGCAGAGCGGATAGAGGAAGCCCGCCCCGACGCTGGCGCGGATATCCCGGATCGGCAGGCGGAAGCCGCGCGGCGCCCCCTTCAGTTTCGGGTCGTGGGAGAAGGAAAGATGCGTCTTGGCCATACAGAGGGGCAGTTTGTCATAGCCCATCGCGGTGTAGAGTTCAATCTTCCGCTCCGCCTCGGGCATGTAGTCCACCCCGTCGGCGCGGTAAATCTCGCGGGCGATGGTCTCAATCTTCTCCCTAATGGAGGCTTCCAGCGGGTAGAGGAAGCGGAAGTTGCTGGGCTGCTCGCAGGCCTTGACCACCGCCTCGGCCAGCGCCGCGCCGCCCTCGCCGCCCTTCGCCCACACTTCGCTGACGACGGCGTCAAAGGCCCCCGCCTTCCGCGCTGCCTCCTGGATGACGCCGATCTCCCGATCGGTATCGGTCTTGAAGCGGTTGATCGCCACCACCACCGGCACACCGAACTTCAGAACGTTCTCTATGTGCTGAATCAGGTTGGGCAGCCCCTTCTCCAGCAATTCCACATTCTCCTCCGTGTAGGCCGGGCTGAGGGGACGACCGGGGATCACTTCGGGACCACCCCCGTGCATCTTGAGCGCGCGGACGGTGCAGACCAGGACGACGCAGTTGGGGATGAGGCCGGAGTAGCGGCACTTGATGTTGAAGAACTTCTCCATCCCGCAGTCGGCGCCGAAGCCGGACTCCGTGACCACAAAGCCATCCGGACCGACCAGTTTGAGGGCGATCTGGTCGGCGATGATGGAGTTGTTGCCGTGGGCAATGTTGGCGAAAGGCCCGGTGTGGACGAACGCGGGAGTCCCCTCCAGCGTCTGCATCAGGGTGGGCATCAGCGCGTCCTTCAGCAGGACGGTCATCGCGCCCGCCACCCTCAGGTCCTCGGCCGTCAGCGGACGCCCGTCCTTGCTGAATCCCCAGACAATGCGGCCCAGCCGCTCCCGCAGGTCGGCCAGCCCCCGGTAGCCATCCACCAGCGCCAGGATGGCCATGATCTCCGAGGCGACGGTGATGTCGTAGCCCGTGATCCGGGGGACCCCATCGGTGCCGCCGGGCAGATTCGCCACCAACTCCCGCAAGGTGGAGCCTTCGGGAAGCGGCTTGTCGGCCTGCCCGGCCTGTAGACCGATGACGATGTTGCGCAGCGCCCGGTCGCTGATGTCCACCACCCGGTTCCAGAGGATGGAGTTGGGATCTATGTTCAGGCGGGGGATCTCCGGGCAGAACTTTGCCAGTTGTTCGTCGGTCAGTTCCATCTCGTGGAGGATGCGGGCGTCAACGGCCGCCGCCAGCAAGTTGTGCGCTGCCCCCACCGCGTGGATATCGCCGGTCAGGTGCAAGTTGAAGTCTTCCATCGGCACTACCTGCGAGTAACCGCCGCCGGCCGCGCCTCCCTTGATGCCGAAGGTCGGCCCCATGGAGGGCTGGCGGATGCAGGTGATAACCTCCTTGCCGATGTAGGCCAGCCCCAGACTGGTGCCGATGGTGGTGACCGTCTTGCCCTCCCCCAGCGGGGTCGGCGTGATGGCGGTCACGTCTATGTACTTGCCATCGGGGCGGTCCTTGAGCCGGTGCAGGACATCCAGGTGGACCTTGGCCTTCCACTTGCCATAGAGGTCCAGGTCGTCCTCAGTAAGGCCGACCTTCTCGGCGACCTCCACAATGGGCAGGAGTTCCGCCATCTGGGCGATCTCAATGTCGCTGGGAACCGGATAGACTCGTTTTACGGGCATAGTATCCTCCTTGCTTGGGTATTGGGAAAGTAGGAGGTGGTCATTTCGCCGCGCGGCCCTCGGGGACCAGGTAGGCCGCCCGGGGGAGCAACGGTGCAATCTCCACCTCCACCGCCTGCCGCATCAGTTGACCGGAGACGTGCAGCAGGGTATCGCCCAGAACCTTCTCCATCGCCATCCCGGCCAGGCAGGGATAATGGTGGTGCAGTATGCCGGCCTGGAAAACCGCCTCGCCGATAGACTGACCCACCAGGTGCTCCGCCACGAACCGGGCACACCCACAAGCAGTATCCCGTTCCACCTCCACCGACTGGACTATGCCATTGGCGGCGCGGATTCGGAAAACCGGACGCCCGAAATGGCGGGCGAATTCCGCGATCCAGGGATTGGAGTAGGCCACCCGCTGGTGGCGAACGTTGTATGCGTCCTCGGTAAGCGAACAAAAGGGTCGCGGGAAAACGGCCGCGACCCCCATCTGATTCAGACGGACTTCCAGTTGGCGGATCAGCCCCTCCGGAAGCCAGGAACTGTGGTCCACCGGGGCGATGACCGCCCGGGCGCCGGCTCGTCGGACAATATCGGGGATCAATTGGGCGACGGCCGGGCTCTCCCCCAGCGCCAGGATCAGGTCGGAGGGGGGAACATGAAGGGGCAGATAGGCTTCTGGATCGTCCAGCATTGCCGGCAGGTCGGCCGGAGGACGCCAGGACTCCACCGTCCAGCCTTTGGGGCCGTAGGTGCGGATGTTTTCCACAATGCGCTGGCCGTACTGTCCCTGCACGATGGCAAAAATCCGCATCGCCGCCGGACGCGGGCGCCCCCACTCCAGCGGCTGCCGGATCGCCTCCACCAGGTCCTCCACCTGCCGCCCCACCTTCATCTGGCGGTAATGGATATAGATACGATTGTCGTCCAGATTGAGGGCGACCACTTTGAGGCCGGGGAGCGCCTGGAAGACCCGCGCTACGAGGGATTCCTGCTCGTCGCCGGAGGCGCCGACCACCACCACATCGGGAGCCATCTCCTGGATGCGGGCAAAGGTCTGCGGGGAAACCTCACCGATGCCGACAACCTCCAGCCCGGGTTGCTCCTGCAGGAGGGTCTCCACGCCCTCGGCGAACAGTGGGTGCTCCGTGAGGATGAATACGCGACAGGTGGACATTCTGACCGCCGGTCAGTTATTGACCGGTATTCATGATACCCATTTTTCCCGGTTTGTCCATAGCACAATAGGACTATTTACCGGCGCGGAATAGCACAAGAGGACTATTAAAGGGGGAAATATTCTGGCAGGGTTGGGCAGGCGAAGGTCGCCCAACCCTGCCCCAAATTTCTTCCGCTGTAACTATTCAGCCATACGACTGTTCCAGAAAAAACCGCTTATCAGGGGATGTTCATACCCCCTCACCCCCCTTGCCCCCTC
>CAKZOY010000414.1 GCA_937138275.1 uncultured Chloroflexota bacterium | reverse complement strand
CCTGCGGGAAGCGGGCTGGGTCAACTGGAATCCCCACCCCGAGGCGCCGCTGCGCCTGGGGCACATCTCCCGCGCCGAAACCCCTTCCCCCTCATTGTCCGAACCTCAGCCATCCAGCGCTTGACAATTCCCTTATCCTGGGTTATCATCTACTATCGTAAACAATATGCCCGCATCTTTCCTCTGCGACCCAGCGCGCAATCACGGCGGGAGGTCTTTCATGGCCGCTTACGAACCGAAAATCATCGGCTTCCTCTGCAACTGGTGCAGTTACGCCGGAGCGGACCTGGCCGGAGCCACGCGGCTCAAATACCCCCCCAATCTCAAAATCATTCGGGTCCCCTGCTCGGGGCGGGTAGCCCCGGAACTGGTCATCCGCGCCTTCAAGGAGGGCGCCGATGGGGTGATGGTCCTGGGCTGCCACATCGGAGATTGTCACTACGCCACCGGCAACCATCGTACCGCCCGCCGGATGCCGGTGCTGCGGGCCCTGCTGGAATTCACCGGCATTGAGCCGGAACGGTTTCTCGTCCAGTGGGTCTCCTCTTCGGAAGGGGAACTGTTTGCCCAGACCGTGCGGGAGTTCACCGAAAAGGTACGGGCCCTACCTCCGCTGCAGGAGCGGATGAATCCTCCCCGATGAACCCCGCTGTGATTTTGGTCATTATTCCAATGCGTCCACTGACACTGGACAACAGACGTTTTCCCAGCATAATTGTAGAAACAGGGTTTCTGGATGGCGACTTTGCGCTCGTTCAGAAATTCTCATAAACCCACCCCATTGCCGATGATAAGGAGGCAACCATGCAGATCAGCGGTTTTGAATTCCCCGACGATCTCTACTACGACCGCCAGCACAACTGGGCCTGCGTGGAGGGCAACACCGTCGTCCAGGGGATGACCGAATTCGGTCAGAAACTGGCCCGCGAAATCGTCTATGTGGAAATCCCCCCCGTGGGCAAGGCGGTCACCCAGGGCCAGACCTTCATGTCTATGGAGTCCGGCAAGTGGGTGGGGCGCATTCCGGCTCTCGTCAGCGGCAAAATCGTCGCTGTCAACGAAGAACTGGAGTTTGAACCCACCCTGGTCAACCAGTCCCCCTACGATCAGGGCTGGTTGGTGAAGATTGAGATGTCCAACCCCGCCGAACTGAACAACCTGCTGCGGGCCGACTCGCCGGAGTTCAAGGCGTTCGTTGAGGAAGAAGCGGCCAAATATAAAGATGTCCTGTAATGACCGGAGGAACGCGCTATGAAACTCTACCGCCTGGAAACTGTCTCCTGGTCCGATTCTCAACTCCTGTACCACGCCCTTCCCCGCATCGGGCGGGAAGGGCTGAACCTGCTCTCCCCAGCCTCTCCCTACGTCTGCATCGGTTATTTCCAGGATGTGGAACAGGAGGTGGACCTGGACTACTGCCGCGCCCATAACATCCCGGTCTTCCGGCGGGAGGTGGGTGGGGGCGCCGTCTATCTGGACGGGGAGCAACTCTTCTATCAACTGGTCATCCGCAAAAACCATCCGCTGGTCCCGAAGGAGAAAGGGGAATTCTACTGGAAGTTTCTCCAGGCCCCCATCGCCGCGTACCGGGCGCTGGGCATCCCCGCCGAGTATAAGCCCGTGAACGATATCATCGCCAGCGGGCGGAAAATCTCCGGCAACGGCGTCGCGGAGATCGGCGACTACATCGTCTTCGTGGGCAACCTCATCGTGGATTTTGACTACGAGACGATGGTGCGGGTGCTGCGCGTCCCCGACGAGAAGTTCCGCGATAAGGTCTACAAAACGCTGCAGGACAATCTCTCCACCATTCGGCGGGAACTGGGGAGCGCGCCGCCGCGGGCCCAACTCTGGGACCTGCTGGCAGAGAAGTTTATGGAAATCCTGGGCCCCCTGGAGGTAGAGACGACGGTGGACGCCGAATGGCGGGCCGAGGCGGACCGTCTGGCCGCGCGGATGATGAGCGACGAATGGCTGTTCCGTCGGGGACGGTCGCAGATCGGCCGCGAGGTCACCATCCGCGCCGGGGTGCAGGTCTGGCAGAAGGCCTACAAAGCGCCCGGCGGCCTCATCCGCGCCATCCTGGAAGTCCGCGAAGGGGTCATCGCCGACATCTCCCTCTCCGGCGACTTTTTCTTCTACCCGGCGGAGCGACTGGTAGACCTGGAGCGGGCCCTGGTGGGCGTGCGCGTGGAGGACGTGGAGCAGGTCATTGCCCGCTTCTACGCCGACTACGGAGTAGAAAGCCCCGGGGTGACCGCTGCGGACTTCGCCCGCACCATCCAGGTGGCGTGAATCCGGAGATTTTCGTCTCTCCGATCCCCCAAAAGGGGAAGATTTTTGCGCCTAACTCTTCGGCCAGCGGTCTAGCCACCTGACACTTTCTTGGGACGCGGATTTACGCGGATGATCGCGGATTATTTTATAAATCAAAACGCCATTGGCTGTCCAGGATCAACGAAGGGCCTTTCTTCGCGCTCTTTGCTTTTGCGGATAAATGTCATTCCTGCTTGGAAATTTATTCATTTTATCCGCGCTTGTCCGCGTTCATCCGCGTCCTATTGGAAAACTGTCGGGTAGCCAGGCCAGCGGTTATTGACCTTCATATTGCCAAAGAGGAGGCGCTGGGGAGCGCAGCCTCGGTTCTGCCCGAGTTCACCGGACGGGCCATTCATGACCACCTGGCGGCATACTATAAGTTTTCGCAGGCGCAACACGGCGCCTGCAATGCCCACATTCTGCGGGAACTGCAAGGGCTGAGAGAATGGTTCGGCGTGGGCTGATGAGATGCGCGCCTTTTTGCAACTGTATGGTCAGGCGCTCCCTTTGCGGGGGGAAGCGGCGGTTCAAGCCCAGCAACGGTATCGCCAGATTTTGAGCCAGGCGGAATTGGCGGAACCATCGCCCGAACCCAAAGCGGGTGGAGGATGCCCAAAAAGCACGTCTGGGCGGAATTTCCTCCGCCGCTTGAGAGAACACGAGGAGGCGATTCCGGCCTTTGCGTTGGTGGAAAGTGTGGGGCGCAGGTGTATGCCCGCTGGCAGGCGGTGATTTCTACCTGCCGCAAGCAGGGGCGGGATGTCTTTGTGACGCTACGCAACCTCTTTGCCCATCAGCCGGTCTTCCTACTTGCAGAGGGTAGGTGGTTACAAGTAGAGTTATAGGAGGTTTTAATGTCTGAGATACATTCAGAGGCTCTCAACGAGATTCTCAGTAGATATATCTCTCAAGAGGGAAATATAATATCCCTTCTTCAGGATATACAGGAATCCTTTGGCTATATCCCAGAGGATGTAGTCAAATGGTTTTCAAAAAGGCTTGGTATTCCTCCAAGCAGGTTTTTTAGTGTTGCTACATTTTATGCCCAGTTCCATCTTAAACCAAGGGGTAAAAACATAATCACTGTCTGCTCAGGCACAGCCTGTTATGTGAAGGGGGCTCAGAGATTACTAAGCACTGTAAGAAGAGAGCTCAATCTTTTAGGGGAAGAGGATACAACACCTGATAGGATATTCACAGTTGAAAGGGTTAACTGCATAGGTGCTTGTAGTATTGCCCCCGTATTTCTAATTAACAAAAAGGTTTATGGAAATGCTACATCAGATAAACTCTTAAGAGAGATAAAGCATTTAAAGAAGGGGGACTAAAGGTGAAAAGCATAATTGTAAAGGTTTGTATGGGCACTGGGGGCATCGCTGTTGGTGGTAAAGAGGTGCTTGATGCCTTTAGAGAGGAACTTGCCTTGGCTGGCATAAGTGCCTCTCTTGGGGAGAATTGCTTGACACACAGGGTTGGGTGTCGGGGGCTGTGTGCAAGGGATGTGCTTGTTGATGTAGTGGTTGATAACGAGAAGGTAACTTATCAATATATAAAGCCTCAGATGGTTAGAAGGATTGTAAATGAGCACATAATTGGGGGAAATACTATTAAGGAATGGGTTGTAGATGAGGATTATCATAACTTTTACAGAAAACAGATAAGGCTTGTGCTCTCACGCTGTGGATCTATTGACCCTGAAGACATATCTTCATATATCAATGCAGGTGGGTATGAGGCCTTAAGAAAGGCACTCTTTTCTATGACACCCGATGAAGTCCTTGAAGAAATAAAGAGGGCAAACTTGAGGGGGCGTGGAGGTGCAGGGTTTCCTGCTGGAGTAAAATGGGAGTATACAAAGAAGTCTCCGGGAAAGATAAAGTATATTATTGCAAATGGTGATGAGGGAGACCCGGGGGCATTCATGGACAGGTCTGTTATGGAAGGTGACCCGCATAGCCTCATTGAGGGAATGATTATTTGCGCCTATGCAATAGGTGCTCAGATGGGGTTTATCTATGTGAGACAGGAGTATCCCTTAGCAGTTGAACGACTGGAAAAGGCAGTGTCTCAGGCAAGAGAAAGGGGATTACTTGGAAAGGGGATCTTAGGTAAGGATTTTGATTTTGATATAAGGCTTAAGCTTGGTGCAGGTGCATTTGTATGTGGTGAGGAGACAGCACTCATAGCATCAATAGAAGGGAAAAGAGGTATGCCAAGGTCAAGGCCTCCATTTCCTGCAGAGCGTGGGTTATGGGGAATGCCAACAGTTATAAATAATGTAGAGACACTTGCAAACGTTCCATATATCATAAAAAATGGTGCTGATTGGTTTCTTTCCATAGGAACCAAATCCTCACCAGGGACAAAGGTCTTCTCATTAACAGGAAAGATTAAAAACACAGGGTTGATAGAGGTTCCAATGGGCATTACGCTCAGGGAAATAATATATGATATTGGCGGAGGAATATTAGGTGATAGAAAATTTAAGGCGGTTCAGACAGGTGGTCCTTCAGGTGGTTGTATCCCTGCGGAGTATCTTGACCTTCCTGTAGACTTTGACTCACTTACGTCGGTAGGTTCCATAATGGGCTCAGGTGGAATGGTGGTGCTTGATGAAACCGACTGTATGGTTAATGTTGCAAAATTTTTCCTTGAATTCACACAGGCTGAATCGTGTGGGAAATGTGTTCCATGTAGAATCGGCACAAGAAGGCTACTTGAGATACTTGAGAGGATAACCGGGGGAAAGGGTAAGCCTGAGGATATTGAACTCCTTGAGGACTTAAGCCATGATATAAAAGCCACATCTTTATGTGGGCTTGGTCAGACTGCTCCAAACCCTGTGCTTAGCACTATTAAGTATTTTAGAGATGAGTACGAGGCGCATATTTATGATTTAAAATGCCCATCCAAGGTATGCAAAGACCTTATCACATATTTTATAGGGGATTCCTGCACGGGCTGCACGGCCTGTCTCAGGGTGTGTCCAGCGGGTGCTATTACGGGTGAGAAAAAGAAATTACATAAGATAAATCAGGATTTATGCATTAAATGCGGGGCATGCCTTGATGTGTGTAAGTTTAATGCAGTTTTAAAGGCGTAGGAGGAGCCGACATGGTAACCCTAACAATAGACGGCAAAAAAGTAACTGTTCCAGAAACATTTACACTCCTTGAGGCTTCTAAAAAACTTGATATTTATATCCCTACCCTCTGCTATCATCCAAAGATCACACCCTTTGGGGGATGCAGGCTCTGTATTGTTGAGATAAAAGGTATGAAAAATCCTGTGACCGCATGTACAACCCCTGTAAGTGAGGGTATGGAGGTCACAACCACAAGCCCTTATCTTGAGAGATTGCGGAAAACTATACTGGAATTAATCCTTTCAGACCATCCTAATGACTGTATGGTGTGTGAGAAGGCAGGAGATTGCACACTCCAGGAGCTTGCATACTTTTATGGTATAAGGGAGATGAGATTTGAGGGGGAGAGAAGGAGATATACAAAAAGGGATGATAACCCATTTATTGAGAGGGAGCTTGAAAAATGTATAATGTGTGGCAGGTGTGTGCGGGTGTGTGCTGAGGTTCAAGGGGTCTCTGCCATTGATTTTGGATACAGAGGTTTCGATTTAAAGATATGCACACCATTTGAAAAAGACCTGAGTTGTGAGTTCTGTGGTCAATGTGTGGCGGTATGCCCTACCGGGGCACTTAGAGGCAAGATGTGGACGCAGAAAGGAAGGCAGAAGGGTGTAAAAGAGGTTGATACAATATGTCCCTACTGCGGTGTTGGCTGTAATATCACACTTCATGTAAGAAGAAATGAGGTAATAAGGGTTACATCCAAGGAGGATACAGTAAATGAGGGATGGCTGTGTGTAAAGGGTAGATTTGGTTATAGTTTCATAAGTAGCCCTGATAGGCTTACAAAACCACTTATAAGGATAGCCCCGAAGGGATGTGAAGCGGCAGACCCAAGGCGTGCGGGGGAATCCCCTTACCCCTTATCCCCTACCTCTTACGAGTCTTTCAGAGAGGCCACATGGGATGAGGCATTGGATTATATTGCAGAAAGATTAAAAGAGATAAAAGAAAAGTATGGTCCTTCCGCTATAGGGGCTCTGGCATCTGCAAGATGCACAAATGAGGAAAATTACCTGTTTCAAAAGTTCATAAGGGCAGTTATTGGCACAAATAATATAGACCACTGTGCCAGGTATTGACACAGCTCAACGGTAGCCAGTCTGGCTACAGTGTTTGGCTCAGGTGCAATGACAAACTCCATCGCTGAGATTGAAAACAATGATGTCATATTTGTAATAGGCTCAAATACCACAGAGACACATCCTGTCATAGCAGTAATGATGAAAAGGGCGGTAAGAAATGGGGCAAAACTCATTGTTGCTGACCCAAGAAGGATTGATCTTGTCAGCTTTTCCCATCTGTGGCTACAGCAAAGGCCAGGAACCGATGTCGCTTTGCTTAATTCAATGATGCATGTAATCCTTAAGGAAGATTTAATTGACAAGGAATTTATACTTGCACGCACAGAGGGTTTTGAGGAATTTAGAAAGATCCTTGAAAGATATACGCCTGAGTATGGCGAGCAGATTACAGGTGTTCCAAAAGAAAGGATAATTGAGGCAGCACTTCTTTATGGCAGGGCAAGGCGTGCAGGGATATATTACACTATGGGTATGACACAACACACACATGGAACTGACAATGTCTTTGCACTAGCAAATCTTGCCCTCATGACAGGAAATGTGGGGATAGAATGCGCAGGTGTAAATCCCCTTAGGGGGCAGAATAATGTTCAGGGTGCATGTGATATGGGATGTCTTCCCGACGTATTTCCCGGCTATCAAAAGGTAAATGTCCCTGAAATAAATAAAAAGTTTAGCGATGCATGGAAGAGCAGGCTTTCAGACAAAGTAGGCCTTACCGCACAGGAGATGATATGGGCTGCAGATGGTGGTGCACTCAAGGCTATGTATGTAATGGGTGAAAATCCTGTATTGACTGACCCTGATGTAAACCATACAATAAGGGCATTAAAAAATCTTGAATTCCTTGTTGTTCAGGATATATTTATGACAGAGACTGCAGAACTTGCGGATGTGGTATTGCCTGCAGCCTGCTTTGCTGAAAAAGAGGGGACATTTACAAACACGGAAAGGAGGGTTCAGCGTATAAGAAAGGCGGTAGAACCACCTGGGGAGGCAAGGGAAGATTCCTGGATAATCATGGAGTTAAGTAAAAGACTTGGTTATGGTGAGATGAACTATTCCAGTATAGAGGAGGTTTTTAACGAGATAAGAACACTCTGGCCTGCTGTGGCAGGTATCACCTATCACAGGATTGAAAAAAAGGGGATTCAATGGCCATGTCCTACCCTTGACCATCCAGGCACACAGTATCTTTTTAAAGGGGGTTTCCCGAGGGGTAGGGCGCCTTTTACTAGGGTAGAATATAGAGAGCCAGAGGAGCTTCCTGATGAAGAATATCCATTTATACTCTCTACAGGAAGACAGCTTTTTCATTACCATGCAAGATCAATGACAGGAAGGGTCCCCGCTCTAAATACAGTTTCACCTGAAGGATATGTAGAACTAAATCCAGAGGATGCAGAAAGACTTGGCATCATTGATGGTGAGATAGTCAAAGTATCATCAAGAAGGGGTGCAATAGAGGTAAGGGCAAAGATCTCAGAAAGACCACAAAAAGGTATGGTATTTATACCATTTCATTTTAGCCAAGCCAATGTCCTTACCAACACTGCACTTGACCCTATATCAAAGATACCTGAATTGAAGGTATGTGCAGTAAGGATAGAAACCGTAAGGCGTAAGGTGTAATAAGACCCATAAATGAGAAGTTTCATCTGGCCACCTGACAGTTTTCCAAGAGGACGCAGATGAACGCGGATAAACGCATCCCTCCAGGGATGGCCCCAGGGGGAAGTACTGGGGATGCCCGTCGCGGGCGCGTCTCCTCACCCCCTCATTGCCGAGTACGACCGGATGTCGCTGGAGGAGCGCCGGGCATTCTGGCAGCAGCAGTTCCTCAAATGCATCAAGTGCTACGGTTGCCGCAACATCTGCCCCGAATGCTTCTGCGAGAACTGCGCGCTGGAGGACCCGCTGTGGGTGGAGCCGGGAATCCTGGCCCCGCCCTTCCCCTCCTTCCACCTTGATCCGGGCAATGCATATGGCGACTCGCTGCGTCCTCTGCCGCCAGTGCGAACTGGTCTGCCCGGCCCACATCCCGTTGACCGTCTCTACGAACTGGTCCGGCGAGACGTGGCCGAAATGCTGGGGTATGAGCCCGGTGCCGACTTTTTCGTCGCCCCACCGCTCCCGCTGACGCCGGAAGAGGCGCCGATAAAGGGAGGCCGCCTGTGAATCTGTCCAGAGAAGAAACTTTGCTGTTCTATAAACTCCGCTTCGCCCTGCTGGCCTACGTGAATCGGCACCTGCAGATCATCCCCAAAATCACCACCGCCGACCAGATCGACCAGCAAGTGGAGGGCCTTTCGGACAAAGTCGGGATGACTGTCGCAGAGATGGTCCATGCGGCTGGAGAGGGACGTCTGCGGGCAATGTTTGTGATGGGCGAAAATCCCCTCCTCTCCGACCCCGACATCCACCATACTCGGGAGTGCCTGGAGAAACTGGACTTTCTGGTCGTACAGGACATCTTCCTCACCGAGACGGCTGAACTGGCCCACGTTGTCCTCCCGGCGGCGGCGTTCGCCGAGAAAGAGGGTACTTTCACCGTCACCGACCGCCGCATCCAGCGGGTGCGCAAAGTGGTGGACCCGCCGGGGGAGGCGCAGGCCGATTGGGAAATCCTCTGCGCCCTGGCGAAGTATCTGGGGGCCGGTGGCTTTGACTTCTCCTCCCCCGAAAGATAATGGCGGAGATCGCCCGCGTGGCGCCCAGTTACGGCAGCGTCACCTACGAACGGCTGGACCGGGAGGGCTCTCTCCAGTGGCCCGTGCCGACGACCGATCATCCCGGCACCCCGTATCTCCACAAGGAAAAATTCACCCGTGGGCTGGGGAAATTCCATCCTGTGGAGTTCCAGGAGGCTGCCGAACTTCCCGACGAGGAATACCCGTTCATCCTGACCACCGGCCGCGTGATGTTCCAGTATCACACCGGGACGATGAGCCGTCGGTCGGAGAAACTGGAACAGGAGGCGCCGGAGCCGTATGTGGAGATCCATCCGGACGACGCCGCCCGGATCGGGCTGAACGGCGCCCAGCGGGTGCGGGTCTCCAGCCGCCGCGGGCAGATAGAACTGGCCGTCCGGGTGACCGACCGCATCCGCCCCGGCGTCGTCTTCATCCCCTTCCACTACGCCGAAGCGGCTGCCAACGTCCTGACCCACACGGCGCTGGACCCGGTCGCCAAAATCCCGGAACTCAAAGTCTGCGCGGTGCGAGTAGAACCGCTACCATAACTTACGCTTTACGTTTTGCTTTTTACGCCTTACACCGTGCACGAACTCTCCGTCACCCAATCCATCCTGGAGGTCGCCCTGGCCCACGCCCAGCGGGCCGGGGCGACCCGTATATTGCGCATCTCCCTGGCCGTGGGGGAACTCTCCGGAATCGTCGGGGAATCGGTTCAGTTCTACTTTGACATCATCAGCAAAGAGACGATGGCCGAGGGGGCGGAACTGGTCTTCCGGCACGTGCCAGCGCGGTTTCGCTGCCTGGAGTGTGGCACGGAGTACGAACCCGGCGGACCGGACTGGACCTGTCCCCAGTGCGGCGCGCTGCGACCGATCGCGGTGGGAGGACGGGAACTGCTGGTGGAGAGCATAGAAGTAGAATGACGGGAGGGCATCTCCTACCGGTTACCGGCGCGGTGCTGGCCGGAGGGGCCAGTCGCCGGATGGGACAGAACAAAGCGTTCCTGGAACTGCACGGCAAACCCCTCATCCTCCACGTTCTGGAGCGTCTGGCCGAAGTCTGTGTTGAACGAATCATCGTCGCCAACGACGTCTCGCAGTACGCCGGCCTCGGTGTGCCGGTGGTGACGGACCGGTTTCCCGGCGTGGGAGTCCTGGCTGGCCTGCATGCCGGGCTGCAGGCCGCCTCCCACGACCTGATGCTGGCCGTCGGATGCGACATGCCCTTTCTGAACCCCGACCTATTGCGCGCACTGATCGGCTGGGCAGAAGGATATGATGTCGTCGCACTCCGGCAAGGGGAACAGGTAGAAACCCTGCACGCCGTCTACCGGCGCACCTGTCTGGGCCCGATGGAAAACGCCATCCGCGCTGGCGAACGCCGCATCATCTCTTTCTTCCCCCGCGTACGTGTCCGCTACGTTTCCCCCGAAGACATCTTGCCCCTGGACCCTGAACTCCGTTCGTTCCGCAATATCAACACGCCGGAGGAATGGGAAGCAGTCCGGCAAGAGTTGGCCTCTCGTCCCCCCACGAGGATTTTGGGATAATTTGCGGATAATTTGGGCTATCTGGGATATATCCACGGATAACCTGGGGATATCGCCCTTTGTAGAGTTGGACGCGTCGGGCTATAATTGGGGCGAGGTTAGAACGTTTGTTCTATTCTTCGCCGGGCAGCGGGGAGCGTCTTCCGAAGCAGATGTACATTGGGGCCCGGCCCTGATCGCTCCCCTCGCTTTGCCCGAAGGAGGGTCCGATGCGCCGAATGCTGGAATACCAGGCCGACCGCATTGAGGCGGTCCTGGCCCAACACAAAAT
>CAKZOY010000413.1 GCA_937138275.1 uncultured Chloroflexota bacterium | reverse complement strand
AGCAGGTAGCAGGCAGCAGGTTGAATTGGCTTATAATTCCAGAAGGGTGTGATTCTCTGGAGGGTTGATATTTCCCCTCCCTCCTCCGCATTGCGGCGTTCGCCGCACGGGGAGGGGGATGGAAGTGGGGTTTTTGGGGCGGCGGCGAAGCCGCCGCCCCAAAAACCCCTCTCTCCTCTCCCCCGCCTGCAGGGCAAGGGGGGTGAGGGGGATAAAGGGAGTCTCAGGTAACAAAGAAAACTCGGGTGGAATGAGTTCTTTGGTAGTTGAAACACGCGTTATAATTGCTCAAGGGGTTGCCGTTACAGACGACTTGCTGATCGTCAATCTCACGGATGGGCGTACAATCTCTGGTCCTCTGGCATGGTACCCGCGCCTGTTGTATGGTACACCAGAAGAGCGTAGCCATTGGCGGCTGATCGGAGATGGAGAGGGGATCCACTGGCCTGACCTGGATGAAGACATCAGCGTTGAGGATCTGGTTTTCGGGAGACCATCTGGGGAAAGCCAGCGATCATTGAAAGAGTGGCTGGAGATGCGAGCAGTGAGCAAAATGGAGAGGGGACAGGTTGCATCTGATGGGCCGGGGGATTGAAGTTTCACCCCAAAAACAAGTCGCGCTGAACCGATTCGTCCAGAAGTTGCTCTCCGGGCCGTGGAGGCACCACATTGCCAAGGTGATTCTGTTCGGGAGCGTGTTGAAGGGGGAAGAGCATCCGGAAAGCGACATAGATGTCCTGGTTTTCTCCGTCAATGGCCTGGAGGAACTGCGGGATGCCTGTGCCGAGGCAGCCTTTGAAGTCGCAATGGAAACGGGGGAAGGGATTGAGCCCCTGGTTTATCCGATGAGCGAATACTTCAGCCCCCGTTCGTATTTCCTTTACCGCGCCTCTCGTTCAGGAAAGGAGGTCTTTTCGGTGGCGGAGGCGGAACTGAAACGGCGCGAGGCGAGCGGGCTGTGGAATCTGGCCAAAATTTACCTGGATGGTGCCCGGCGTGCCCTGGACGCTGGAGATCTGCGGATTGCCGTGGATGCGGCGTATAACGCGGCAGAGTTGTGCGTGAAAGGGCTTTTGTTGCTGAAGGTGGACGATATCCCGGGCTCTCGCGGCGGTCTGGTAGGTAAGTTCGGTGAGCTGTATATCCAGACCGGAGAATTGCCCCGGGACCTGGGACGACGGTTGAACCGGGGGTTGGAGGTGCGGGCCAACGCACGATATAATTACGCCGCACATATCTCCGAGGAGATTGCTCAGGACGTCGCGAAACTGGCTCAGGAGTTGCTGGAGTATCTGGATCGGTTGCTGCTATAACGAGCGTGAGTGGTCACTCCGATATGCGGCTGAACTCGTACTTGTTCGCCTCCCTCACCCCCCTGCCCCCCTCCCCGCAGCGGCTGCGCTGCACGGGGAGGGGGATGGAGAATGGGGTTGGCGGGCGGCGAAGCCGCCGCCCGCCAACCCCTCTCCCCCTTTTCTCTCTGCCCCTCTGGGCAAGAAGAAGAGGGAGGCGGTCGGCATGAACTGGCTGGAGGTCCGCGTAGAGACGACGGGAGAGGGGGCGGAGGCGGTCGCGGAGGTGCTGAGCCGCTTCGCCCCGCGGGGGGTGGCGCTGGAGGCCGGGCCCGAGGGCTTCAGCGCGGGCTCCATCATCGTGCGGGCCTACCTGCCTGCCGATGACGAACTCCCCCGTACCCGCCGCCAGGTGGAGGAGGCCCTCTGGCACCTGAGCCAGATTCTCCCCCTCCCAGAGCCGGCCTTCCGCACGGTCGCCGAAACGGATTGGGATGAGGCCTGGAAGAAGCACCTGACCGTCCTGCACATCGGCCGCCGCCTCGTCGTCCGCCCGTCCTGGCTTTCCTACAACCCCGGCGAGGGGGAAGTGGTCCTGGAACTGGACCCAGGGATGGCCTTCGGCACGGGGACCCACCCGACGACCCAGATGTGCCTGCAGGCGCTGGAGGAACGAGTTCAATCCGGCGCGCGGGTGCTGGATCTGGGAACGGGGTCGGGCATCCTGGCTATCGCCGCGGCCAAACTGGGGGCCGGGCGGGTGCTGGCTCTGGATAACGACCCCCAAGCAGTCGCTGTTGCTAGGGAGAACGTCCGGCGCAACGGCGTGGCCGACCAGGTGCGCGTCGCCCGCGGGTCGCTGGCCCAGGCGATCGGCCGGTTTGACCTGATCGTTGTCAACATCCTGGCGCAGGTCATCGTGGAGATGACCGACCGGGGCCTGGCGCGTCGCCTGGCGCCGGAGGGGGTGCTGATTGCTGCCGGACTGCTGGCCGGCCAGGAGGAGGAAGTACGGGCGGCCTTTGAGCGCGCCGGTCTTGCCCTGATCGGGCGAAGAGTGATAGAGGACTGGGTCGCTCTGGAAGCCGCGCGGTGTCGGTAATCGCGTATCGCGCATCGCATATCGCATATCGCGTATCGCATATCGCATATCGCATATCGC
>CAKZOY010000412.1 GCA_937138275.1 uncultured Chloroflexota bacterium | reverse complement strand
CCTGCTGCTGTAGCCGTTCCTGGTCGGCTCGTCGTTCAGGGTACCAATGCTGTTCTCCACTTCCCGCCCGGTAAAAGCGAAATTCTCATCGGGCGGGAAGATCCGGTCAGCAATGTGTTCCCTGAGGTTGACCTGACCGATCACGGCGGGGATGAGGGTGGCATTTCTCGCCGGCATGCCCGTATCTTTGTTCAAGGTAATCAGGTCTTCATAGAGGACTTGAATAGCACAAACTATACCTTTGTAAACCAGCAGAAACTGGTGCCAGGGCAGCCTCATACCCTCAACAACGGCGACGAAGTGCGACTGGGAAAAGTGCGGCTGACGTATGTGAATCCATAAAGTCCGGATAGCCAGTCAACCCGTTCCGACGGGTCGGAGATCCGCACACCTGGCGGTAAAGCGCCGGGCGTTGCCTGGAGCGAGAGAGACGGGCGCTGAATGAGAAGCCACAAGCGAAGCCTACTCTCTCCCGCACCCGTGTTGCAATTCGGACGGGGCTGACAATCGCCGCTAAACCCAGGCTCTGGGGTGCTGTCAGGATACCCCATGGGAGTCTCTCGCAGAGGGCTTCGGCCTTCGCCGATGCAGTGCGGATTGGTCTTTGCCGACCAGCGGCTTGAGGTTCGCGAAGCGATCTTCGTCGCTGCGCCGTTCGGCAACGCGCAACCCTCGCTGGCATGGAATCCGGACGCAAGCCCGGAGGGTTTAGATTGAGCAAAGTGGGGAGGGCGTAGAGGTTCCTCGGGAACTTCCCCTTACTTGTTCAATCTCGCCCATCCGCATCTTCCCGAACACCACAGCAGCGGAGGAGGGAGAGTTGTTTTTCCCCCTCAGGGCAAGTGAAGAGAGGGATTGTGCTCGGTGAATGAGCGATTGCACCATCTCCCCGGTTTAAGGAGGACTTATGCCCCTGACAAATGAACAAGTGGTCGGAGGACGGTATCGGATTGACGGGCTCCTGGGACAGGGTGGTATGGGCGCGGTCTACCGGGCCTGGGATACGCGGCTGGATGTTACCGTTGCCCTGAAGGAAATGGTGCCTCAGGTGGGCCTGGATTCCCAAACCCTGGCTCAACTCCGTCAACAGTTTCGCCAGGAGGCTACCGTCCTCGCTCGCCTCAATCACCCTCATCTGGTACGGGTGATAGATTTCTTTGAGGAGCGAGGCAACGCCTATCTGGTGATGGACTTTGTAGAGGGGCGGAGCATGGCTTCGCTGATTGAGGAGATGGGCGCGCTGCCGGAAGGGCTGGTTCTGGAGTGGGCTGGGCAACTTCTGGACGCCCTGGCCTACTGCCACAGCCAGGGGATTATCCATCGGGACATCAAGCCTCAGAACATCATCATCCGGCCCGATGGACGGGCGGTCCTGGTGGATTTCGGGCTGGTGAAATTGTGGGATCCGCGCGACCCCCATACTCGGACGGTGATGCGAGGAATGGGCACCCCGGAGTATGCTCCGCCGGAACAGTACGATACCGGCGTCGGCCATACCGACCCCCGTTCCGACATTTACAGTCTGGG
This sequence comes from uncultured Chloroflexota bacterium, assembly GCA_937138275.1. Classification (GTDB taxonomy): domain Bacteria; phylum Chloroflexota; class Anaerolineae; order B4-G1; family DUEL01; genus SpSt-77. The sequence continues at coordinate 3 of CAKZOY010000412.1, read as the reverse complement.
AGC
>CAKZOY010000411.1 GCA_937138275.1 uncultured Chloroflexota bacterium | reverse complement strand
GTGTCGTCTTCCACCTTGATTTCGGCCAACTCCACCGGGCGGTTCAGTACCTCTTCCACAGCCAGCACAATCAGATTGGCGGGGATACAGGTGAAAGGTTCCACCTGTTTATCCAGCAAACTCCGTTCCACCGGCTGATGAATGCACCCTTTCACGCGAATCCGCAGCAGCCGGTCTTCCAGATGGGAAGATTGCTCCTGCACAATTCCCTCTTCCACCAGGACTTTCTCAATTGCCGAGATAATGGAGTCCAGGTCTCTCGCCGTGATCCGGGCCAGGCATTTATCGCGGAAATACCCCCGCCCTACCGTTGTGACGCGGAAACGAGCCCCTTTTCCGCGCTCATCCCAGAACGCTTTCTGGAGGTCAAAGAGGATGCTGTTGACGTATTCCAGGGATGGGTTGCGGTTGCTCATAATTCCTCCTGTGTGTAGTACGGAGTGCCCCACTTTTCGGAGTGGACCAGTTCGTGCAGGGGGAGGCGGGGTCGGGGGCGAGGGTAGCGGGCGGGATGGCCCAGAGCGATAATGCTGATAATCTTGAACTCTTCCGGCACATCCAGCAGGCGCTTCAGACGCTCCTCATCCCGGATGTCAATACAGGGGGCGATCACCCAGCAGGCCCCCAGGCCCAATGCGGTAGCCATCAAGAGCATGTTCTCAATGGCCGCGGACGTGTCGTAGGGCAGGTCCCACACGCCTTTCTTGCCGCACACGACGATGTTTACCGGGGCCTCGGCGAGGAAAGCGGAGACGTTGCCGGAGGTGAGTTTCTCAAAGGCTGCCTTCTTCTTCTCTTCGTCTTCCAGGCTTTTGAAGCGCTCCTGCATCTGCTGGGTGACGAACTCCGCCGTGAACCGCCGCCCGCTTCCTCCCCCGGCGATAACGCTCATTTTTTTCCGCGTCTCCGGGTCTTTCACGATGATGAAGCGCCAGGGCTGGGCATTCTCTCCCGACGGGGCCTGGCGCGCGGCTTCCAGAATCATGCGCAGGTCTTCTTCGGAGACGGGCTCCTCGGTGTACTGGCGGATGCTTCTTCGTTCATGGATGACAAAATCAAGGACTTCCGCCGTTTCGCGACGCATTTCCATAACGTTTTACCTCCTTTGCCTGAAAGGTGGGGGTAGTTACATTGTGGCAACGTGGGAATGAAGATACAGCCTGTGCTCCCTTTCCCGTACCGGAGAGGCGTTCTTCGTCTGAGCCAGTCTCATAAAGATTGGGGAAAATCATCATTGTCGCAGGGGCCAACATTGTTTCTGTCCTGAAGAATGGGCAGGGCTATACCCGCTGACGACTCTTGACAGGGCACTTACTGGGCCGCCGGTTGTATCATATAGTGATACAATGTATTATTTCACGATACATTGTAGCACATCTTCCCTGATTTGTCAAGCCCTTCAGTGAAAGGGCTCGCGCAGCAATTCACCCCGCAGGGAAAGGGGTGGGGTGTGGGGTTTGTGGGGGCGGCGTTCGCCGCTCCCGCAAACCCCATCCCTTTTTCCAACGTGTGAGTTGCTGCGCGCCTCGGGCCGCCAGCGCCAAAACCCATAGCCCGCCCGGCAACAAAAAAGGCGACGCACCCGTCAGGGTGCGTCGCCTTTTCGGTTTCTC
>CAKZOY010000410.1 GCA_937138275.1 uncultured Chloroflexota bacterium | reverse complement strand
TCGCCGCAACTCCGAAACTCCCAGGGTCAGCCGTTCTGCGGGCTCAGGAGAGGCGGCAACAGGGCGCGCATCTCCATCGGGATCAGCACGACTCGCCGATCCTCCACCGTCCCATCGCTGAGCAGGCCGAAAAACCGCAGGCGACCCATCAGGGTCTCCGGGGGACTGTAATCCCAGTAGTAGACATAGTCCAGATCATGTCCGTAGCGGGAGACAAAGTCGTCCCATGGGAACACGCCCCCCGCCTCCAGAACATCCCGCAGGGCCTGTCGTTCTTCGTCGGAAAGGTCCGCCACTATCTTTCGTAGCATATCCGGATCGGTTAACGCTTCCGCGAGACGCTGGATCAATTCTTCTTTGCGCCCCACCGAAGAAACTCCTGCAGCCTTACACGTTCCCCGGAGGTTATCCTTGGTGATCCGGTTCAGACATTCCGCCAGAGAAGCGTTGGCCTGGATCGGGGCCTGGCGCTGCCGGTCCGCTCGCCCTCGCATTTCACCTACGAACCTGCCCGTCGTTGTCCGCTCCATCAGGCTGATCCGAAACAGCAAATCGGAGAGAGGCGCATCATCTTCTTCCGACATCCACTCTACGGCGCTTTCCACGGAGAAGCGAGCCATAGATACGTCGCCTGCTGCCAGCGCCAGGTTGGCCGATGCCCGAAGATACGAGACGATCCCTCTCGGAGTGAACTCTTTGGGTTCGGGAATGGAATCCAGGGATTGACGGGCCTTTTCCCGATCTCCCTTCTTCAACGCCAGCCAACTCAACGCAACCCACGCATTGGTATATTTCGGATCCGCCTCCAGAGCCTTGTGGAGATACGCCTCCGCCTCGGCCAGATTCCCACGGGCCTCCTGGGCGGCGGCCATTATGTGATAGAGAGCGGGCCGATTGGGGAATCGGGCAAGCCCTTCGCGAAGGATTTCCTCCGCCTTATCTATCTGCTTCTCCTCCAGGGCGTTCACTGCTCTCTCCACCCACCGGATCGCCGGCTCTGGTTCTACTTCCTTCACTTTCCAGATAGGAACCGTGAGGGTGCGCCACTCTTGACGGTTCTCGTCCCAGAGCGTCAGAGGCTGGCTGGGGTCTATCACTCCCGCCCGGGCCAGGGACTGGGCAGCCATCAATCGGTCGGCGAATACCCCCCGCTGGCTGGATATCAGTTGACGGATCTCATCCAGAGCCTCGGGGGTATTGAGAGCGATCAACAACTCAATCCATATTTTCGCCCGTCTCCATGGACGAAGGGTCTGGGCGAGGGCGTATAAGAATTGTGGGTATCGCTCCATTAACGACAGAAACCGCTTGCGCAACTGCCGGTCGTCTATCTCTCCGTCCACCCAGGCGTATAGCGCTTCAACGATTGTGTTGAAGTCCTGATAGGGGAGCACCCAGCCAAGGTACAAAGTGGGATAGCGATGATTGATCCCGGGGGCCGGTTCTTTGAGGCGCGCCGCTTCAATCAAGCCGTGTAACACCAGCAGGGGTTGGGAAAGATCCATGACTCTGTAAAACAGCGATTCCGCCGTGGCAAAGTGCCTCATATTGGCAGCGGCCGAGCCCAGGATCACCAGGGCGGCCGGGTCATCTATTTCTTCCACAAATGAACGATAGCGGCGGTAGAGCGTATAGATGGCTTTGTCATCCTCCAGAATTCCCAGCGCCTTCACCACTTCCGCCAGATCCAGATAGTTTTCCAAACGCCTGGATTTCAGGGGCTGGACCAGCGCCTCGGCGCGCTCCCGATCTCCCAGGGTGAAGTAGTAGCGAACCAGGGAGACCCGTATGGGAATGAAGTCCGGGTGGTCTGCCAGGGCTTTCTCGGCAACCTGAATCGCTTCCCGAATCCGGCCGTCCATAAACAGCGTATCGGCGATCATCCCCTTGGGGAATGGCCATTGAGGGACGATGCGGGAGGCCTGCTGACAGAAACGCACAGCGGACCGAAAGTCATTTTCCTCCAACGCCCGCAGGCTGGACTCAAAAAGATAGATCGCTTCCTCGGCCTGATCTACGGACAGGCCCCATTCCTCGGCATGCTGGCGAAAAGAGTCCTCCAGGTCATTCAGAAGTTCCTCGGAATCCTTCAGGACATCGGGAGGGAAAAATTCCCGATTCTCCATCAGCAGGCGCGCTGTGCGCAGGGCATGGGCAGAATAACCGAGTTCATCGTAGAGAGGCCCGAGTGCTATCAAGGGAGTAAGGAAAGCCGGTTCCCGCCGTCGGGCGGTTTCCAAAGCGGTAAGGGCCTCCCTCAGCCGATCAAGAGATATCAGGACGAACCCTTTCAGGGTCAGGAGTTCTGCGCGTTGCTGAAGATAAGGCGGTACCTCCTCCAGTACCTGCAGGGCCTCCTCAAATTTCTCTTCGTTGTAGAGTTTCTCGGCCTCCTCCAGGACTTCCTCCAGACTTGGCCCCCGCCGCCCCAGAGGCATTTGAGAGTGGCGGCGCTTTTGCTTTTTGCCCATTTTTTACCTCCCCGAATGCTCTTTCAGGCCCCTCCATACCCGCTCCGCCGTCAGCGGGAAGTCAGAGAACCAGATGCCGGTGGCATCCCGCACCGCCGCCAGCAGGGCCGGCGCCACAGGGATAAAGGGCATCTCCCCGACCCCCCGCGCCCCCCACGGCCCGCGCGGGTCGGGATGTTCCACAATGAGAGCCTCCACCCGCTCCGGTACATCCAGAGCGGTGGGGATCAGATAGGTGCTCAGCCGATCGGTGAGCACCCGTCCCCCTTCCACAACGAAGCGTTCCATAGTCGCCCAGCCCAGCGCCTGGACGACCGCCCCTTCCACCTGCCCCTGGACCATCTGGGGGTTCACCGCCCGGCCCACATCGTCCGCCGAGACGACGCGCCGCACCCGGATCTGCCCGGTCTCCGTATCCACCGCCACCTCCACCGCCTGGGCCACGTACCCATAGGCGAAGTTGGGGACCCCGTGACCGGTCTCGGGTTCAAAGGGGGTCGTTTTGGGGGCCAGATACGTGTATTCCGCCACCGCCGGGCGCTCCTCCGCCCGCCATTTCTCCAGCGCAGCCCGGGCCGCCCCCCGAAGGGCGTTGCCAGCCATAAAGGTCGTCCGGGAGGCGGAGGCGGAGCCGGAACTCCCCGGGCTGGTGACGGTATCGGAGGGCACGAGACGCACCCGATCCAGGGGCACTCCCAGGGCCTCCGCGGCCATCTGGCAAATCACGGTATGGGCACCCTGCCCCACTTCGGCGCTGCCGATGTAAACGACGGCTTCCTCAATCTCTGCCGCGCCACGCAGTTCTATCTTTGCCCAGCAGTTCTCCTGATAGCCGAAGGAGAAGCCGACGTTTTTGAGGCCGACGGCGAAGCCAATGCCGCGCCGGAGAGGCCCTGGGCCCTCGGGCGCTTTCGGCGGTCGCCGCCAGCCCTGTTCCGTCCGGACCCATCCCGCGGTTTCGGCACACCGTTCCACCACCTCCAGCAGACCCACACCGCCCGGGAGCGGGGTACCCATCGCCGTAAGGCTCCCTTCCCGAAGGAGATTCCGGACGCGCAGTTCCACCGGGTCCATCCCCAGCGCCTCGGCCAGTTTGTTCATCTGCATTTCGGCCAGGAAAATCCCCTGGGGAGCGCCGAAGCCGCGGAAAGCGCCGCTGGGCGGGTTGTTGGTGTAGTAAGCATCCACATCCACTTTGACGTTGGGGATTTCGTAGGGGCCGGTACAGGTGACGGTGAGGTTGCCCATCACCTTGTTGGTGGTGTAGCAGTACGCGCCCCCGTCGGCGACGACGCGCACCTCCGCGGCCAGCACCTTGCCCTCCCGCGTCGCCCCCCACTTACAGTGGGCCCAGACCGGATGCCGCTTGGCATGACCGATGATGGACTCCTCTCGCGTCCAGACGATCTTCACTGGCCGACGGAGTTTCCAGGCTGCCAGGGCCAGCACAATCTGGACGGACATGTCCTCTCGTCCGCCGAAGGCGCCGCCGATGGCGGGGTAAATGACCCGCACCTGCTCCGGAGGAATATCCAGCGCGTGGGCGATCTGGCGCTGGTCCTCCCAGGTCCACTGCCCGGCGACGACGACCGTCACCCGGCCCTCTTCGTCAATGTAAGCCAGACCGGCCTCCGGCTGGAGATAGGCATGCTCCTGAGAGGGGGTATGGTAATCGGCTTCCACAATGACGTCGCACTGCGCCCAGGCGGCCTCCACGTCTCCCTTACGAATCTGGTGGTGGCTGAGCCAGTTCCCTTCCGTCTGCAGTTCCGGATGGATGGGGTTGGGACTGCGGGGCGGATGGATGGGATAAGCGTCGGGCTTCATCGCCTCAAAGGGATCGGTAATCACGGGGAGGTCCTCATAGTCCACCCGGACAAGGTTGCGGGCGAGTGCGGCGGCCTCTTCCGTCTCGGCGACGATCAGGGCCACCTGGTCGCCCACAAATCGGACGACGTCGGCGCCCTCTTTGGCCGATCCCGGGCCGCAGAGGACGGGCTGGTCGGGGGTCTGGAGGCCGTACTCGTTGACGGGCACATCCTTCGCCGTGAAAATCGCGACGACGCCGGGGACCTTCTCCGCTTCGGAGGTATCTATGTTCAGAATACGGGCGTGGGGCCGTCCGGCGAAGAGAATCTTCGCATGGAGCATCCCCGGCATAGAGAAGTCGCCGGGGTATAACGCCTCCCCGGTTACTTTCGCGCGGGCATCCACGCGGGGGACGGACTGTCCGACGTAGCGTTCCGGCATATCTCCTCCGCCTATTACGTTTTACTTTTTACGCCATTATTTTACACCGTCTCCCACCTTCCCGCCAGTTTCTCCATCACCTGAGGCAGGGTGGTATACTCCATCTCCTCCATCGGCAGACGGTGGGGCTCAAAGGGGCCGTGGCGGCGGAAGTGGTCAGCGATGACGTTGCAGAGGCGGCGCGCCTCGTCAAAGCCGGGGTCGTCAAACATATCCCGCGGCCCCACCAACCGCCCGCCCGCCAGCTGGAATCCGAGGCAGACGACGCGCGGAGGGCCGTCAAACCGGCTGGGCGTGGCGTGGTGGAGGGGGACGGGCATCAGCGGGCCGTAGTGGGAGCCGCGCATCCAGCCCTCCACGATGTGGGGCATGGTGAACGGCTCCAGCACCTCGCCGACGGCGGGAAACTCCCCCTGGCTGCGGACGATGCAGACGGGATCGTCCTTGCCCACATACCGCCCGGCGATCAGAGAAAGCCGCTGGGTGGAGGAGACGGCGGCGATTTCCCCCTTTTTGGTGTATACGGCCTTGACCATGTAGCGGCCTGGCGCGCCGATGAAGACCAGCAGGTCGTAGATTTCTTCGGGAGTGTTGAAGATGATGCGGCGATTTTCTTTGACGTCGTGGACCTCAAAGCGGAATCCGTCGTGCATAACCGGCGAGATGACCAGGCCTGCCGTATTGAAGGGGTCGGCGAACATCCGGTAGAGGGGGAGGTTCCAGGCCCCGGCGGAGGTCTTATCGGCCATGAAGATGAGCACCGGCTCGGAGGGGCGCTCTACAAACTCCATCTCCGCCACCCCCGGCCCCATGCCCTTCACATTGCCGGAGAAGGTATCCGCCAGGAGGTCCTGCCCGGCGCCGTAGAGTTTTAACCGTTTGGCGACCTCGGTACAGGCCTCAAACACTTCCCAGGCCAGTTGGTGAATCTCTTCGTTATCCACGCCTTTGCGATGGGTCATAATGAGTTGCAGGTCGTCGCCGCAGGCGGTGACATAGAAATCCACCAGGATGTCCTCCTTCACCGCCGCCTCCAGGTGGTCCTCTGCCTCTTCTATCAGTTCGCCGTGGACGCTGGAATGCCCCACAAACCCACCGATATCCGCTTTGATGACGCTGAGGGTAATGGGGTCAGTCATGGCTCACCTCCTCTCCAATCAGTCGCAGGTCGCAGGACCGCAATTGCGATTTGCGACACACAATACGCGATACCTACGCTTCGCTCATCTTTTACA
>CAKZOY010000409.1 GCA_937138275.1 uncultured Chloroflexota bacterium | reverse complement strand
ATATTGCCATACGCACCGCGATAAGATTGACACCGTCTTCAGAACCCTATCATACTTTGACGGTGTAAACATGGCCGCGCGATGCACAGCCCCCGCGCTTTTCTCTGTGGGGCTGATGGATCCGATTTGTCCGCCATCCACCGTGTACGCGGCGTACAACCACTTTGCCGGGCCCAAGCAGATTCGCGTGTACCCCTACAATGAGCATGAAGGGGGTGGCACGTACCAGACGATTGAGAAAATCCGATTCCTGACCAGTATGTGGGGGGGCGCGTAGTGGGGGCGGCGAAGCTGCCCCCACACCTCCCCACCCCACCCCTTCCCTATGCCGGGTGAATTACTGCGCAAGCCCCCCGGCAGCATCTCTGGTCATCTTCCCCGGACGTGGTATAATTGCTCAAGCGATGAACGAATCCCAGAATGGGCCTATCCACGTGGCCATCAACGCCCATTTACTCTCCGGGGACCCGTCCTACCGCAGCGCGGGCGTACACCAGTACATTGCTCATCTGCTGCTCCATCTGCCCCAGGCAGGATGCCGGGTCACGGCGCTCCTGGGGCCGATGGGGCGGTTTTCCGGCCCCGATGTGGCGGTGCAGCCCACCCGCTGGCCCACCGGCAGGCCCGCCGCGCGCGTCCTGTGGGAGCAACTGGCCCAACCGCGGGCTCTGAAAGCGATCGGAGCCGACCTGCTCCACGCCCCGGTCTATGTGGGTCCGCTGGTCTCTCCCTGCCCCGTCGTCGTCACCGTCCACGATCTGAGTTTCATCCGCTACCCCCACCTTTTCCGGCCAGCCAACCGGCTCTACCTGCGCGTCTTCACCCGCCTCTCCGTCCACCGCGCCCATCGGGTCATTGCCGTCTCCGCCCACACGGCGGAAGAGACGGTTCGGTTAACGGGAGTCGCGCGGGAGAAAATCCACGTCGTCTACCACGGCGTGGACCCCATCTTTCGGCCCCGCCCTCCGGAGGAAGTGGCCGCGTTCCGGCAGCGACGGGGCTTACCCGAACGGTTTGTCCTTTTCGTGGGCACCCTGGAGCCGCGCAAGAACCTGGTCCGCCTGATAGAGGCCTTCGCCCGCTGCCGGGCGGACGCCGGAACGGCGCTGGTCCTGGCGGGCGCCCGCGGCTGGTACGACGACGAGATTTTCGCTGCGGCCGACCGGTTGGGTCTGCGTGAGCGGGTTCTCTTCCCTGGCTACGTCCCCAACGACGAACTCCCCCTCTGGTACAACGCGGCCGCGGTCTTTGCCTACCCCTCCCTCTACGAAGGGTTTGGCCTGCCGGTGCTGGAGGCTCTATCCTGCGGCACCCCTACCCTCACCTCGGCGACCTCTTCTCTGCCCGAGGCAGCGGGGAACGGAGCCCTGCTGGTAGACCCGCTCTCCGTAGAAGAAATCGCCGACGGTCTCCACCGCCTGCTGACCGACGCATATCTCCGGGAGACGCTGCGCCAGCAGGGCCTGGAGCACGCAGCCTGCTTCACCTGGCCCCGCACGGCTGCCGAAACCGTCGCTATCTATCACCAAGCCCTGAGGGGAGAGAAGCCATGAATCGGAACGGTCGGGTACCCTGGTGGGTCGTCCTGGTGGACGTGATTACCACTATCGTTGCCTTCATCGCCGGTTACTGGGTGCGCTACGACCTGCGCTGGTTCCTGGACGTGGCGTACGACGCCCCCCTTTCCGCCTACCTCCCTTTCCTGGCCCTCTACGTGGTCGTGTTGCCGCTGTTTTTCGTGGTGGACGGGGTCTACCGGCACTGGCCGCGCTCCTGGATGGACCAGGTCTACCGGATCACCAACTCCACCGCCAAGGCGACCGTCCTGATGCTGGCGGTCACCTTCGTCTTCCGCCCGCGGTACTACTCCCGCGCCATGCTGGTGGAGGTCGGCATCCTGACCATCCTGCTGCTGGCGCTGGTGCGCTGGGTAGAGGGGGTAGTCATTGCCCGTCTGCGGGCGCGCGGGGTCGGGATCAAACGGGCCATCATCGTCGGCGCGGGGGAGGTGGGACGGACGGTGATGCGCACCATCGTCGCCTGCCCCGAACTGGGCTATCGGGTGATCGGATTCGTGGATGACAACCCCGAAAAAGGGCATACAGACATCGGTCCTTTCAAGGCGCTGGGCCCTCTGGAGAACCTCCCTGCGGCCATTGACCGCGAACAGGCCGACGAGGTCATCATCACCCTGCCGTGGATGTACCACCGGAAGATTATGGGCATTGTGCGCGAATGCGAACGGCGGAACGTGCGGGCGCGCATCGTCCCTGACCTCTTCCAGATGAGCCTGAGCCAGGTGAACGTGGAGGACCTGGGCGGGATTCCCCTGATCAGCGTGCGGGAGGTCTCCATCAGCAGGGGAGCGCTGCTGGTAAAGCGGGCGGTGGACATTTTTGGGGCGGTGGTCGGGCTGACACTGGGAGCGCCGTTGCTGGCCCTCATCGCCCTGGTCATCCGCCTGGATAGCTCCGGCCCGATCATCTTCCGCCAGACGCGGGTAGGACTGCGCGGGCGGCTTTTTGAGATGTACAAGTTCCGCTCCATGCATGTGGGGGCCGAGGAGCAACAGGATATGCTGGCCGAGTTCAACGAGGCCGACGGTCCCATCTTCAAAATCAGGGACGATCCCCGCCTGACGCGCGTGGGGCGGATCCTGCGCCGGATGAGCCTGGACGAACTGCCCCAGTTAGTGAACGTCCTGCGCGGGGAGATGAGCCTGGTCGGGCCACGGCCGCCCATCCCGTCGGAGGTGGAGAAATATCAGGAGTGGCACAAAAAACGGCTGGAGGCCCCGCCGGGGATGACCGGCCTCTGGCAGGTCAGCGGCCGCAGCCGCCTTTCGTTTGACGAGATGGTCCTGCTGGACATCTACTACATAGAGAACTGGTCCCTCTGGCTGGACCTGAAGATACTGCTGCGCACCATCCCGAAGGTCCTGATAGGGGAAGGCGCATACTAACGACTGCCCACTAACCCCTGACGACTGAATGATGAACCGTCTGATTCCGGCACTCCTGTTGCTCCTGTTTCTGGCGCTGGGCGCCCACCAGTTGCACCTGCCGGGCCTCCACTACGACGAGGCAAAGGAGGCGGGCCTGAACGCTATGCAGTTGCTCACCGGTCAGCCGGTGACGGCTTTCCGCGACGCGACGATCGCCCTGGGTTCCCGGCGGGTCCCGCTGATGGTCCAGGACTACATCGGCGCGCTGAACGTCTTTCTGGCGCTCCCTTTCCTGGCCCTGGGGGGCATCAACACCGTCGCGCTGCGCTACCTGCCGCTCCTTACCGGCGGCCTGACCCTGCTCCTGACCTGGCACGTCGCCCGGCATCTGGGGGGGACGGCCGCTGCCCACAGCGCGGCGCTTCTCCTGGCCGTCAACCCTTCCTTCGTCTTCTGGAGCCGCCAGGGGGTCTTCGTCACCAACATCACGGCCCTTTGCCTGATGGCGGCGCTGTTCTTCGGCCTGCGCTGGTGGGCCCGCCGCCGTCCCGCCGACCTCTGGCTGACCGCGCTCCTCTGCGGCCTGGGCCTCTACGCCAAACTGCTCTTCCTCTGGGCTATTGGGGCGATGGCCCTTGTCGCGGTGCTCGCCTGGCTTCTCCGACGGCGTCCCGCACCGGACCATCCCCCCACCCTGCCCATGCCGATAGTCTGGGGCGTCGCCGCGCTCTGTTTTCTGCTCCCCCTGGTCCCCTTCATCCTCTTCAACCTGCAGACCAGCGGGACATTTGCCTCGGTACTGGGCAACCTGGAGCGCTCCTACTACGGGGTGAACAACCGGGCCCTCCTGCCCAACCTGCTGGTCCGGCTGGGGCAACTGCGCACCCTCCTGCGCGGCGACCAGTTCTGGTACCTGGGCGGCATCTTTGCCAGCGAACCGGCGCCCTACCTGGCTGGCGGATTGACGATGGCGGGGCTTCTCCTGGCGCCGGGGAAGCAGCGGTGGGCATTGCTCATCCCGCTGGCCTTGCTGGCCCTGATGGTCGTCCAGAGTATCTTTACCGTCAGCGATCTCTTCGTGACCCACTACGCGCTGCTCCTGCCGCTGATCCCGCTGACGGGCGGGCTGGCGGCGGCATTTGTCGCCCGCCGCGGGCCGGGGAGCGCCGCGGGGTGGCGGCTGGGGCTGGCCCTTGCCGCCCTGCTCCTCTGGGCCGGAAGCGACCTTTGGACGACGGTACGCTACCACCAGGCGCTGGCCCGCACGGGCGGGCACTCGGCCCATTCCAGCGCCGTCGCCGACCTGGCCGCGTACCTGAAGGGGAACGCCCGCGGCCCCGTCGTCGTCATAGATTGGGGGATCTCGGCGCCGGTGGAGTTCCTCACCGCCGGGGCTGTCCGTCCCCTGGAGGTCTTCGGGTACGAGAATCTGGCCGC
>CAKZOY010000408.1 GCA_937138275.1 uncultured Chloroflexota bacterium | reverse complement strand
CCGCCGCGCTGCTGCGTACTCCCGCTGCCGTTTCAGGGCCAGCGGAATCATGGTCAGCAGTTTGCGCTGGGGGTCGCGCGGGTGCGCTCGCAGGTGCTCGCCCAGGGCACGGAAGAGCATTTCGTAGAGGTATTCCGCCTCGCAAACAAAGCGATGCTCCGTCGCCAGCGAGAAAACTTTCTCCGCAATCACGGGATGGCGGGTGTAGAGGCGCCGTTCCTCCGCTTCCGTCACCTCCAGCAGTTCCCCCTCCAGCCGTCTCAGCAAAACGTGCAGGTCCTCCGGGGAGCGTCCCATTGCCCGGGCGACGATATCCCGCCCGATCCAGAAACTGAAGCGGTGGACGGCGCTGATGAGCGCATGGCCCAACAGGAGAAATTCGCCGTCTTCCCGCTTCGCTACCCGTTCCAGGACGGAGAGGACAAAGCGGGAGAAGTCGGCCGCACCGCTGCGGGCGGTGAGCATCGCCGGAAGGAGTTGCCCGGCGGCTTTCTGATGGTCCAGGAAATGGCGCACCCACTCCTTGGGGGAAAGGTCGGCCAGGCGATCCAGTTTGTTCGCCCGTTCCAGTTTTTCCAGGACGCCGCGCACCTCTCCTTCGTCCAGCGCGCCCAGGCGAAAGGTCTGGAATCGGGCCCGGCCGCGCAGCGCGCTTTCCAGCCCGGCATTTCCCCATTCGTGAAAGCGGGCGCTGCCCAGAATGACGAAAGGGATGCCAACCTCATGCAGGTCCCCCACCAGTTGGGGCAGATGGTCCTCTCCGTCGGCGCGGTCAAAGCAGAGGATGGGCGGCTGGTTGCCGGTCAGGGGAATCCGGCAGTTCGGCAGGAGGGTACCGCTGTGGCGCCAGAGGACGGGGTATCCGGCCGCAGCCAGGTCCCAGGCCAGGCGCATCAGCAGGGTGGTCTTGCCTTCGCCCGCCAGGCCCAGAATCAGGCCGATGCGCTGGGGAGGTAGGCCGGGGTCGGTGGCGAAGGTCCACAGGTCTCGATACAACCTGCGCGGGGCATCATCGCCGCGGGCGATATTGGCCCAGTTGGGGCGGGTGCCGTCGTAGAGGGCGGCGGGGGTGCCTGCATGCGCGCGCTGGCGGAACGCATCGTCCAGCAGATGGAAGGCGAAAATGCCCTCCCGGCTCAGGGAGACGGTGTTGCCATCGCCGGTGATGATGACCATCTCCTGGGCATCGCCGCCGATGGCAACGGCGCCCTGACCGCTGGCTAAAACGAACTCCGTCGGTGTGGGATCGGGCTGGGCCATCTTTTCCCCCGGTATGTGGTGGGAGATGACGTGGGCAGGAATATTTTACCACTGGAGTGTAAAACGTAAAACGTAATACGTAACAGGGAAGAGGCCCTACGCCCGCTTGCCCACGCTGAGGATGTAGAGCGCGGCCTCCTGTTCGCCGTCCACCCCCAGGAGTTCGTTGACGGCGTCGTCCAGGAAGGCGCCCACCGCGCAGGCACCCATCCCCATAGAGGTCGCGGCCAGGTAGATGTTCTGCCCGATGTGCCCGGCCTCCAGCAGGACGTAGCGGTAGGTGCGCTCCCGGTAGCGCCAGCGGGTGCGCTGGAAGACCGCCGTCAGCACCAGGCAGACCCCCGCCGTCCCCAGGAAGTCCTGACCGATCCCCACCGCCACGATTCGGGCGCGGAAATCCCCCGACTGCACCCGTTCCAGTTGATGCTCATGGGGCGCGTAGTGATAGATGCCCATCTCCAGGCCCGCAACGCGGTGCACCACGACGTAGAGTTCTATGGGATAGAGCGCCCCGGCGGAGGGCGCGGCCCGGAACCCGAAGCGGGGTTCGGTGATCCCCTGCGCGGCGTGGAGCAGGCGGGAGAGTTCCTCCAGGGTGAGGGGGACGTCGGCGTAGTGCCGCACGGAGCGGCGGACCTCCACGGCCTCCTCCAGGCTCAGCCCACGGGCGCGGCGCGGGTCGGGGAGCGGGACTTTCGGGGCGGCGGGGTAGGTCTTGCGGGGAAGCGGCATTGAGCCCCAATCGGTCAGTACGCCGGAGAGGCCCGAATACCCGGGCTTGCTCCACTGGTGGTAGAGGGCGCCCAGGTCGGCGGGTTCGGCGGGGAGTTCCACTGCGCGCCGGAGCGGAAGCCAGCGCCCCAGCAGGAATCCGCCGATTCCCGTCAGGGCCGCGGCGAGGAAGGCGCGCCGTCCCCGGCGAACTCCCTCATCCCGCGGCGGCGCCGATACCTCCTGCCTCCGGGGCCTCCCCAGCCGTCCGCGCAGGTACGCCGTCACCCGGTCCCGCTGGAGGACCAGATGCAGGAGGACGAAGACCGCACAGAGGTAGCCCGCGTAGCGGTGAAAGGCGAACTGGTGCAGGCCGAAGAGGTCGGTCACGGCCCCGGTGACGGTCACATAGAGGCCGCTGAGGAGCGAAAGGGCAATAAGCAGGTAGTTCAGATCGCGTTGGGTCATAGGCGTAAAACGTAAAGCGTAAAACGTAAAACGTAAAGCGTAAGGCGTAAGGTGTAAAACCTTAATTTGATCCCCAATA
>CAKZOY010000407.1 GCA_937138275.1 uncultured Chloroflexota bacterium | reverse complement strand
CGCGATTAACGATACCCAATGCCCACTGAGCGGTTATACACGACCGAAGCGATAATTGTCCGGCGGCGGGATCAGGGGGAGGCCGACCGGGTGCTGACCCTCTGCACGCCTCAGGGGAAACTGGTCGTCATTGCGAAGGGTGTGCGCAAGGTCAGCAGCCGCAAGGCGGGACATCTGGAACTCTTCGCCCGCGTCCGGATGGCCATGGCCCGCAGCCCGTCCTCATGGGACGTGGTCAGCCAGGCCGAGGCACTGGAACTGCACGCAGAACTGCGGGGGGACCTGGTCCGCGGGACGTACGCGCGCTACATCGCCGAACTCTACGACCGGTTTGTGGCCGAAGGGGAGGGAGGGTCGGCACTCTACGACCTGCTCTGCCGTACGCTGGACTACCTGAGCCAGATAGAGGTGGGGGATTCTCCGCCTCCGGCGCTGGACCTCCTGGCCCGCGCCTACGAGCAGCGGTTGCTGGCACTGGTGGGATTTCGCCCCACGTGGGGCCGCTGCGTGGGGGAGCGGGTGGACCGCCTCTGCGGGAGGGCGCTGCCGGTTCGGGGGAAGGCAACGCTGGGGCTGGACCCGGAGCGGGGCGGGGCGCTGTGCGCGGAATGTTTTCAGGCGTCGGCAGAGCGGCCGTGGGTCATTCCCCTTTCCCCGGCCGCGCTGAGCTTGCTACGGGCCTGCCAGCGGTTGCCCTTTGCCCGCCTGCGGGAACTCGCCGCCCCTCCGGCCCTGCTGGCCGAGGTGGAACGGGCGATGCACCACTACCTCACCTACCACCTGGAACAGGACATCCGCACCGGTGTCTTCCTTCGGCAGGTGCGGCGGAACAGTCTTTCTGTGCGGGGGAAAGGCCAGACGGATTCTGGCGGGCTGTGAATTGCCGGAATATCTGGAGATTGGGGGTGTTTGGGGAGCCGGGTTGCCCCAAACACCCCCGTTTTTTCCCCGTGGCGGCGGCTATCGGTAGTTCTTCAGCACCACAGGCAGATAGTAATAGTGATAGTAATAGTGATGATGGTCGCTGTAGAGGTCTGCCCGGAAAAGGGATGCCGCGTCATCCGTTCCGAGGATTTCCAGGGGGAGGAACAGGATCGCTGCAATGATCCCCATCCCAACCACCCCGACGATGAGGTTTTTCAGTTCTTCCCTGTTCATTTTGCTCCTCCTTTCTGGGGTCAGGAATGAATGATTCTTTGCCGGAACTGTTCAGCCATTGGCTGAAGGCATATACCCGGAACCGGTACACTTTTTCTGCTGTACCCGGACGACCAGCCAGGCCTGGACTCCCAGAGCCAGAAAGCAGAGCGCCTGAACGGTGGGGGTGGAGGCGAAAAAGTTATCGGCTACGCTGATATAGCGGTATCTCGGCGGTGTGAGGAAGAGATGATGAACCAGAGGTGCCAGCAGGTAACTCCATATCAGGGCACCGACGATTAGATGCCCAGTCTTCCATACGTTCCTGCGGAGAATTCTATACCCGTACCCGATGCCACAGGCCACTGCCCCTCCAATGAGATTGCTACCCAGGGCAATCCCATACGCTCTGGTAGCGGGCAGATAGACGTTCGCCCCTTCAAAGGCCCGAAGCAGGAGCAGAGACGGCGAGAGGGCCAGTCCGGCAGCGGCAAGCCAGAGCAATTCCCCCGGCTGCTGTGCGGCGGTCTTCCCCGGCATCAGGGCAAGGGCAAGCCCGATTATGGCTACCGCGGCACAACGGACCGCCAGAGAGAAGGGTAAGGTGGGGCTATTCAGCGTCATTGTAATGCCGGGGATGCCAGCGATCAGCCAGGGCAGGGAAAGCACCCACACCTGCCACCAGGGCGGTGGAACGTACCGGCGCCAGCACAATCCGGCGATCCGTCCTGCGAACCAATTCGCGATG
This sequence comes from uncultured Chloroflexota bacterium, assembly GCA_937138275.1. Classification (GTDB taxonomy): domain Bacteria; phylum Chloroflexota; class Anaerolineae; order B4-G1; family DUEL01; genus SpSt-77. Next base: position 327 of record CAKZOY010000407.1, on the reverse strand, counting down.
GCGTAGAGGACCGTTACTGCCCCGGAGGCTACCAGGCCCGTCATCCAGTACCGGCTGACCGTCCGGCTATCAAAAGGCCCGGCACCGAGATGACCGTACAGAAAAATGGCATAGCGGTCGGCGATACCAAACCAGTAGGAGAAGAGACCGAGGACGAACGCCGAGACAGTCAGGGCGTGCAGGGAAGATCGTCCCCATATTGCGCGATCGGCGCTCATATAGCAATTATACGATGCGATTTTTCCCGTCAAGTCACGGCATCCCCGCCATCACCGCGGTGAACGATGCCAGAAACCAGTGGATGAGGAAAGGGTAGAGAAATGAGCG
>CAKZOY010000406.1 GCA_937138275.1 uncultured Chloroflexota bacterium | reverse complement strand
TTGTCAATATAGTTACAGGCTTTGTATGGCCGTACAGGGACAGATACTTTGGAGAAGTGCCTGTTGCCTCGCCGCTCTGCACTCTTCTCTATGGGTACCGTCCCTTACGCGATTTTCTTGTAGAACAGCGGCAGGGGTGGCACCGGTTCCGGCCCGATGGTATGGGCGGCCAGCAAGCGGGCGCGCGCCCGCTCCAGCCGGGCCCGGTCGCTGGCATAAATGGTACACAGTGGGGTGCCCTTCTGCACCGCATCCCCCACCTTGTAGCGAACAATGACCCCCACAGAGTGGTCTATGAGGTCTTCTTTCTTCTCCCGACCGCCGCCCAGGTCCACCACCGCCAGGCCCACCTGTGCGGCGTCCACTTTCTGCAGGTAGCCATCGGCCGGAGCGAGGACTGCCTCCACGATGGGGGCGCGCGGCAGCCGGTCGGGTTCGTCTACGAAACGGACGTCGCCGCCCTGCGCGGCGACCATAGCGCGGAACTTGCGCCAGGCGCTCCCATCGGCGATGGCCCGGGTGGCCATCGCCAGCCCTTCAGCGGAGTCGGCGGCGCGGCCGCTCAGCACCAGCATCTCCGCCGCCACTACCAGGCAATGCTCCCGCAGGTCTGGCGGCCCGCCCTCATGGAGCACATCCAGCGCCTCCCGTACCTCCAGGACATTTCCGACCGCCCAGCCTAGAGGCTGGTTCATATCGGAAACCAGCGCCCCCACCCGGCGCCCCAGGTCCCGGCCCAACTGGACCATCGCCTCGGCCAGGGCGGTGGCTTCCTCCACCGTCTTCATAAAGGCCCCGCTGCCCACCTTCACATCCAGGAGGATGACATTGGCGCCCCCGGCCAGTTTCTTGCTCATAATGGAACTGACGATCAGCGGAAGGGCGGAGACGGTGCCGGTGACGTCCCGGAGGGCATAGAGTTTGCGGTCGGCGGGGGCCAGGTTAACCGATTGGCCGGTGATGACCAGCCCGATACGGGCCAGTTGGGCCTTGAATTCCGCCGCAGAGAGGTCGGTGCGGAAGCCGGGGATGGATTCCAGTTTGTCCACCGTGCCGCCGGTGAAGCCCAGCCCGCGGCCGGTCATCTTGCCCACGGGCAGGCCGCACGCAGCGACGATGGGGGCAACGACCAGGGTAACTTTATCTCCCACGCCACCGCTGGAGTGCTTATCGGCCACGATCGGCGCGACGTCGCTCAGGTCCAGCATATCCCCGGAGCGGGTCATCGCCAGGGTCAGGTCGCGGGTCTCCCGGTTGCTCATCCCACGCAGGCAGACCGCCATCAGCCAGGCAGCGGCCTGATAGTCGGGAATATCGCCGCGGGTGTAGGCCTGGATAAAAAATTCTATTTCCTCGGTAGAGAGTTCGTAGCCGTCCCGTTTTTTCTCAATGATGTCTATAGCGCGCAAACGGACCTCCTGAATTCGGTGGATGGTCAATTGGGTATTGGGCAATTGGTAAGGGGGGTAATTTGTGACCGAATCGGGTGCAAGGAGAGGCGGGAACGTTAGGCGTCGCCATCTTTAAGGCCTGCGCTACGCCCCTGCCCAGGGGGAGCGATGCTGCGCGGCGCTACCCCCACCCCGTCACTTCCAGCGACACCCTTCCCAGCAAAGGACAGGAAGTGCGGCGCCCTTGAGGCGGTGCGCCGCACTTCCATATTGAGCGTTTCGGGGTTATGGCTGCTCCAGCGCAATCATCACCGTCGTCTCCCCCTCATCTTTGGGGAGAATGGTGATATTCGCCTTGCGATTCCCCTTCGTCCACTCCTGGGTGATCATATCGCCCAACGTGCTTTCTTCTCCCGCCGTCCAGCCCTGACCGGGCATCTCGTTGCGGTAGAATTCGGCCACTGCCGCCACACCATCGGCGCATGAGTACATAATCATCTCGCCCATGATGGTGAGGTCAGTCGCCCCTTCGTAGAGAGGCACATCCTCGGGTACCCCCGTCGCCCCCTCGGGTGGTTCAATGGTGATGGGCTTGTTCACGTCGTAGACTTCGTAGGTCCATCCCCCGGTGACTTTCTTCCCATCGGTGGTGCCCTCCCAGGAAATGGTGAAGCGGGTCACATACTGCGGGAGACCCGCCTCGTCGGAGATCCAGACATCGGCCTGGACAGAGGTGATTTCGCCCTGGGCCAGAACAGCCAAATCCGCCGGATCCAGAGTTAACTCATAGTGACGGCTGCGGACGCCGTTGACCGTATCCCGACCCACGTACTTGTAATCCGAGGTTTTGAAGTCCTCCGGATCAAAGAGGACATCGCCGAACTCGGTCTCTTCGCTTGCCGAGGTCTGGATGCATCCCTCCTCCGAGCAAAGCCAGGAAGTATCGCCGATCTGGACAAGTTCCATCGTTCCAGGAGTTTCCCCACCCTCTGAGGTGATGACCGTCCGCCGGGCCGCCGGATCGCGGGTCTCTTCCTGCTCCATCGTTAAGGTCTCTTTGGGTTCTCCCTCTACCTGCTGAAACCAGACAAGACGAGAGCGGTAACTGTTGAGGTTTTTCAATGCCCCGGAAGAGATTTCCGGAGGAGGGGCTTCTTCAACGGTTTCAGCAGTCGGGGAAGGCTGGACCTGTCCTCCCGCAGGCGGCTGGGTAGCCTGGGGCGCTGGAGTGGTCTTCCCGGTCAGCGAACAGGCCAGGGCAGCCAGTACCAGGAGACCGATGACTCCCCATATAACAGAATTCTTTCGCATCTTGCCCCTTTCTTCTTAGGATATTTTCTTATCCTTCCGCGTCCGTTTGAGGAGTTCGGGTCCTGTACTGGTGATATGGAGTCCCGGAGGCTCTGCAGTTCGCTGAACGGGAAGTTTAAGATGAAAGTAGTTTACCCCTTTTCGCCAGAAAGTCAAGCACTGAATACGAATCGGGCCTGCGCGCAATTCGCCCGGCATGGGGAAGGGGTGGGGTGCGGGTCTCAGACCCGCACCCTGTCCCAACTCAAGCCCGAACCTCAGCAAGGGTGCATTTCAGTTTTATGGCAGATTGCGGGGTAATACCCATTGCGTAGGACTGGGGAATCCCCATCTGCCGCCTGGCGATATCCCGGCTGGACAAATGGTTCGGACAATAACCGGAAATCGTTGGTCGGCAGGTGTTAACACCCCCTCATCCCCCCAACCCCCTTCTCCCCCGCAAGCGGGGGAGAAGGGGGAGAAAAATATGGGTTTTGGCGCTGGCGGCCGAAGGCCGCCAGCGCCAAAACCCATACAAAAATCCCCCCTCCCTGCGCGGCTGTAGATTCTCTCATGATGTCAAGTTTCGGGGCGGGCGGCCTTCGGCCGCCCGCCCCGAAACCCCCGTAAGGGCAAGGCTTGTCCTTGCCCTTACCTCCCCGTGGGGCCGTAGGGGCGGACGATCCGTCCACCCTCAACGGGAAAGGGACAGGGGGCATATACGTCCATCAAGATTTCAGCGACTGAAAGTCGCCCCTGGAGGGCCTTCGGCCAACGGTCGGCCTTCGCCGACCGTTTTCCTGCGTCCCCGCAGGGGGACGATAGGCGCGCAGCGCCCCAAAGCCGCAGGTTTCAACCTGACGGCAAAAATGGCCGGGAACAACCTGTCCCAACTCAAGCCCGAACCTCCGCAAAGCCCTCTTGACATGTTCGCCTCTTCAACCTATAATATCGCCATCCGCCTTGCGGAAATCTTTGCATAAGGAGCATTCTATGCCAGCAGTTCCAAAACGGAAAACCTCTAAGGGGCGACGGGATCGGCGGCGCAGCCATCATGCTCTGACCCTGCCCTCATGGGTGATCTGCCCCAAGTGCAAGGAACCCATGCTGCCCTATCATGCCTGCCCGAATTGCGGCGCGTATCGGGGCCGTCAGGCGTTCACCAAAAGAGAGAAAGAGAAGAAAAAGTAAGCATCCGGACGGGCAAAAGTTCCCCGTGTCTTTGCGCGCCCATTGGTGTTTTTCCCTTACAGAGGCAAGATGAGTATGCAGCCCGTCTTCCAGTTTCCCGGCCAGGGTTCCCAGCAGGTGGGAATGGGGAAAGACCTGGCAGAACGGTTCCCCGTGGCAGCCCAGGTGTTCGCCCGCGCCGACGAGGTCCTGGGCTTTCCCCTTTCCCGCCTTTGCTTTGAGGGTCCAGCGGAGGAGTTGAACGACACGATCAATGCCCAGCCCGCAATTCTGACCGCGAGCATCGCGGCCCTGCGGGTGCTGGAAGAGCGAGGGGAACGCCCGACTTTTGTCGCCGGGCACAGTCTGGGCGAGTTCACCGCCCTCGTCGCCGCCGATGTGCTGACCTTTGAGGAGGCCCTGCTCCTGGTGCGGGAGCGAGGGCGGCTGATGAAAGAAGCGGGCCTCCGCCGCCCCGGCGGTATGGCCGCCGTCCTGGGGCTGGATGCCGAAGAAATTGCCGTCATCTGTGAAGAGGTCTCCCGGACTACCGGCCGATACGTGGGCATCGCCAACGACAACTGTCCGGGCCAGGTGGTCATCTCCGGGGACGAAGAGGCCCTGACCGCGGGAATGGAGGCCATCAAAGCCGCTGGCGCGAAGCGGGTGGTGCGGCTTGCTGTGAGTATCGCCGCCCATTCCCCCCTGATGGCTGAAGCGGCGGCAGCCTTTCGGTACGCGCTGGCGAAAATCCCCTTCTGTCGGCCCCGCTTCCCCCTCGTCGCCAACGCCACCGCCGACGTCGTCGCCGAACCGGAGACCGTTCGGGAGATGCTGGTGCGCCAACTGACCTCCCCGGTCCGCTGGAAGGGTTCGGTGCGGGAAATGATCCGCCGCGGGGCCAACCGCTTTGTGGAAGTGGGCCCAGGAGAAGTCCTCACGGGCCTATTGCGCCGGATTGACACCTCCGTCCACGCCCTGACCACTGCCCAGGCGCTGGGGTTGGCGTGAAATCTGCCCAGGAGAATGTTATGGAAAAGCCCCTCCAGGAGAAAGTCGCCGTTGTAACCGGTGCCTCTCGGGGCATCGGGCGGGCCATCGCGATAGAACTGGCCCGCCGGGGCGCGCGCGTCGTCGTCAACTACCATCAGAATGCTCAGGCTGCGGAGGAAGTCGTCGCGGCGATCCGCGCCGAAGGCGGGGAGGCGATCCCGTTCCAGGCCGACGTCTCCGACGCGGCGCAAGCGCAGGCCCTCATCCAGGCCGCCCTGGACACCTACGGCCGTCTGGATATCCTGGTCAACAACGCCGGGGTCACCCGGGACCGCCTCATCCTGATGATGACTCCGGACGACTGGGAGACGGTACTGCGGGTGAACCTGGATAGCCTCTTCCACACCTGCAAGGCGGCCGCCCGCCCGATGGTCCGCCAGCGTTACGGCCGTATCATCAATATCACCTCCGTCGTCGGCATCGCCGGGCAGGGCGGACAGACCAACTACGCCGCGGCGAAGGCTGGTATTATTGGTTTCACCAAAAGCCTGGCGAAGGAACTGGGGCCGCGGGGCATCACCGTCAACGCCGTCGCGCCGGGCCTCATTCCCACCGACTTGACCGCTGACCTCCCTGAAGAACTGCGCCAGGAGGGAATCCGGCGGACGCCCCTGGGACGATTGGGCCGCCCAGAGGAGGTCGCCTACGCGGTGGCTTTTCTGGCCTCCGATGAGGCTGCCTTTATCACCGGCGCCGTCCTTCCGGTAGACGGCGGACTGGTGATGTCGGGATAAGAGAGGTTACTTATGGAAGAAATCCCTGCGCTGGGTCGGATTACCGTTGATCCGGAAGTTCTGGAGACCATCGCGCGCCTGACCGCACTGGCCGTTCCGGGCGTGGTCCGCATCGCCCCAGGTCCTCCAAAAACGCGCTGGCTGGGAGGCAAAGAGGGAGTGCGGATCACCCTGCAGGACGGGAAGGTGCTGGTAGACCTTTACATTGTCGTGGAATCGGGCTATAATATGCTGGCCTTGGGTCGTCAGGTTCAGGCCGAGGTCACCCGCGCGATTCAGGACCTGGTCGGACTGGAGGTAGAGGCCGTCAACGTGTACATTGAGGATGTAGCCCCCTCGGTCAGATAGCCAGAGGACCCGGCGGGTTCCCCCGCAATGACCTATGCCGACAAAGAACAAATTGGAGGAGCGGTGAAGGTTCGCCGACTCGCGCGTGCCGTCGCTCTGCAGGCCCTTTACGAGATAGACTCGGTGCATCATTCCCCGGAGGAGGTGCTTCGGTACCGCTTGGATGAAGAAGCGCTTCCGGAACCGGCGGCAGCGTTCGCCCGCCAACTGGTCTTCGGCGTCCTTCAGCATCAGGCCGTCCTGGATTTCTACATCCAGAAACACGCCCCCGAATGGCCCCTGGAGCAGGTCTCTCTCATTGACCGCAATATTCTTCGCCTGGCCCTCTACGAATTCGCCATAGACGGGAAAACCCCGGTGAAGGTCGCCATCAACGAGGCGGTAGAACTGGGCAAGATTTTCGGCTCCGATAGCACTCCCCGTTTTGTCAATGGCGTGCTGGGCGCGCTGGTGTCCCAGAAAGACGAGATCGCCCGTCGCGTGCAGGCCACTTCCGAAGTCCCAAGGGAAACGAGACCCTCTCCCAGGAAGCGAAAGAGACGTTAAATCTATCGTAACTGTTCAGCTTGTTGGGTTGAGGGGGAAACCTCACCCTCTCCCCCACCCAATGGGAGAGGGAGAGGGGTGTCGCCGAAGGCGACGGGGTGAGGGTGAGGTCTCTCCCGCAGCACAGGAGAGGGGCCGGGGGTAGGTTTCCCCCTGGCTGAATAGTTAATCTATCAGCCCATTCCCAACCCCATCATCCAGCCTTACGTGGCGGGTCGCAGGCCCGCCGGGCGCATCCTACTCCAAGGAGACCATTATGCCGAAACAAGTCATCATTATGGGCGCCGCCGGGCGCGATTTCCACAACTTCAACGTCTATTTTCGCGATAACCCCGACTACCAGGTCGTCGCGTTCACGGCCACCCAGATTCCCAACATTGAGGGACGCCGCTACCCGCCCGAACTGGCCGGCCCCCTCTACCCGGAGGGAATTCCCATTTACCCCGAAGAGGAACTCCCCGACCTGATCCGCCGGTATCAGGTGGACCAGGTGGTCTTCGCCTACTCGGACGTCTCCCACGAATACGTGATGCACAAAGCATCCCAGGCACTGGTAGCCGGGGCCGACTTCCGCCTGATGGGCATCGGGACGACGATGCTGAGCAGCCGGAAGCCAGTTGTGGCGGTCTGCGCCGTGCGCACCGGCTCCGGCAAGAGCCAGACGACTCGTTACGTTGCCGATGCGCTGCGCCGGATGGGCAAAAAGGTCGTCGTCGTCCGCCACCCCATGCCCTACGGCGACCTGGTCACCCAGACCGTCCAGCGATTCGCCACATACGAAGACCTGGACCGCTACCGCTGTACGATTGAGGAGCGGGAGGAGTATGAGCCGCACATAGAGCGCGGGATGGTGGTGTACGCGGGCGTGGACTACGAGCGGATTCTCCGTCAGGCGGAGGAGGAAGCGGACATCATCGTCTGGGACGGGGGCAACAACGATTTCCCCTTCTTCCGCCCGGACCTGTACATCGTCGTCGCCGACCCCCACCGGCCCGGCCACGAGGTCCGCTACCACCCTGGCGAGGTCAACCTGCGGGCCGCAGACGTTGTGGTAATCAACAAGGTGGACACCGCTGATCCGGGGAATGTGGCGTATGTCCGACAAAATGTTTACGAAGTGAACCCGCATGCCATCGTACTGGAAGCAGCGTCCCCCATTTTCCTGCAGGACCCGGATGCCGTACACGGCAAGCGTGTGCTGGTCATTGAAGACGGCCCCACATTGACCCACGGCGAGATGGCCTACGGTGCCGGTGTGGTGGCGGCGCGCCGTTTCGGAGCGGCCGAACTGGTAGACCCGCGCCCGTACGCCGTCCGCTCTATCGCCGAAACTTTCCAGAAATATCCGCACATCGGGCCGCTGCTGCCCGCTATGGGGTATGGCGAAGAGCAAATCCGCGACCTGGAGGAGACCATCAACGCCACCCCGTGCGATCTGGTGCTGGCGGCGACGCCCATTGACATCCGCCGTCTGCTGAAAGTGCGCTATCCCGTGGACCGGGTCCGCTACGAACTCCAGGTCATTGGGCAACCAACCTTAGAAGAGATTCTGGCCCGACGGTTCGGGGGATAGCGAGAGGTGAAAGAGTCTCATAGCGGCGAAACCAGCATAAATCCCTTCACCCGGGCAGGAGAAAGGAGCAAGATGAGCCGAAAAAGCGGGGGAGGACAACCATGGGTCATCTGGGGACTGGCCTTTCTGGTGATGCTGGTCGTCGTTGGTGTCACCGCCCGCGGGGTCTGGCAGCAGATCGCCCGCCTGCGGCAGATTCGGGTCGCCCAGATGGAACTGCAATCTCAGATCCAGTATGAGCAGGCACGCAAACAGGCGCTGGAGAAGGAACTCCGTCGGGTTTCCTCTCCCGAATATGCGGAGGAATGGGCGCGGGTGTACGGTGGAATGGTGCGTCCGGGCGAAGTCCGGCTGGTTGTGCCCGATCAATCGTCGGTCGGCAGACGTTAACACCCCCTCATCCCCCCGGCCCCCTTCTCCCCCGCAAACGGGGGAGAAGGGGGAGAAAAATCCCCCCTCCCCGCGCGGCCGTAGGGACGGACGTTCTGTCCGCCCTCAACGGGGAGGGGAGCAGGAGGGAAGGGTTTGATAAATCCGGTCTAAGAATCCGAATCCCCAAACGCAATGGGTATAACTTGCCATAGAATTGAAATGCACCCTCGTGGGCTTGACTCCTGGGCTTTTTGTGGTATAACAAAGACAGCCTGAGCGGTAAAACCCGCCAGGTTGAAGGGAGGATAATGGTGCGATCCCGTTCGCTTCTACGGGAGGGGCTGGTACTGGGGATCGCGGGGTTGGCCCTGCTCCTGGCTCTCCAGATCGGTCCCTCTTCCGGTTCGCAGGCCATCTCACCCCCCCGTGGGGAACCCTTTCGGTTTCAACCGGCCCTCCATACGAACCTGATTACCTGTACCCTGGCCGTGACGACCACGGATCCCCTGCCAGGTATCAACAGTTTTGCAACCGCGGCAATCCTGGCGGATTACAGCGGGTTGGCACTGGTTCAGGGGAACAGAGGAGATAAGGTCAACCCTGAAGAGGATTACTTCCGTCTGGACAACGCGACGCTTGGCTGGACCTACGAGGTCTACGCGATCCCCGATGGTCTGGGAAACTACAATCTGGGGATCATTGTGTACGACGCCAGTTATACCCCCGTGCTGACGGATGTGAATCCACTGGATGGGGCATCCGCCCAGGTCCGCCTGGTCGCCACCACCGCTGGCCCCTATTATTTCAAGGTTCTCCAGATTACCCCATTGTGCGGCGGGGGCACATATCGCCTGGATGCGAACGCCCTGGCGCCGACAGCCACCCCCACGGGAGCCCCCGGTCCGACATCAACTCCCCCGCCTACGGGCATCCCTGGAGCGGACCGCTTTGAGCCCAACTACGACTTTGACCGCGCCGCCACCATCGCTACGAACGTCACCTATGATAATCTGAACTTCATTCCCTGGGGTGGGGCCACGGAAGACAACGACTTCTACAAAATCTGGGTCAAGCCCAGACTTCTTTACACGTGTGAGACGTCAAATCTGGCCCCAGGCGTGGACACGAACATCATCATCTACGACCATAACCGCAACGCGCTGGGTGGCAACGACGATGTGACCCTGGGAGATTACCGCAGCCGCATCTCCTACCTCTCCACCTACGAGGGGTATCTCTATGTACTGGTCGGTCACGGCGGGCGAATCCCCTACTCGGAGGTCCAGAACAGCACCTACAGCCTACGCTGCACGATGGAGGTCCCGGGCCTGCCCACTCCCGCACCGACCGCTACCCCGCGCGCCACGCCCGTCGCGCCGAAGGATGTGCCAACGCCGCCTCCTTTCACCTCGCCACTCCCCACCGATACGCCGATCCCTGCGGGAGAACTTTCCGTACGGCTGATCTCCACCCCGACCCCGGTGCCCCCCCAGACGACGCCCGCTCCCCGCTTCGTCCCGCTGGACATTCTGGTCTACTACGATTCCAACAACGACCGCAGTCCCGGGGCGGGGGAGGGAGTGGCCGGGTTGCGGATTATTGCTTATGACACCCTGACCGGCGATCAGATCGCCGAGGGAGTGACAGACGAAACAGGCCGTCTCCGGTTCACCGCGGCCGTCCGGGGAGCGGTTCGGATTTTTGTCCCCTACCTGGGCATCGGCCGGGTGGTGGAAGGAGAAGGGGCCAGCGTGTACATCCGTATTGCTCCCCCCTCAGGAAGCCCGTGATGGAAGAACCGCTCCCCGTACCCTCCCCGATGGAAGAAGCGGAGGCAGAGCCGGTCGCTTCTGCCCCACCTCCTTCGCCCGGCCGTCTACCCTTCCACATACCGTTCCCGCTTCTCTGGTTGGGCGGCATTCTGGCGGCCCTGCTGGTCATCACGCTCATCGTTGCCCTGGCCCTGCATCCGGTCCTCTTCCCCCGCCGTCCGCCGGGCATCCCCCTCTCCATCACGCGGGTCTTCCCGTCCACCAGTCCCTTGCCACTCCCTGCGCCGCCGGTGGCGGAGATTGGCAACACGGGAATCTCTCTCCCAATCCCCGTGTCTCTGGAGGTGGGCGATCGCTCCTTCCCGGTACAACCGGTTGTCGTGGAGGGGACAGCATGGCAGGCCCCGGCCTCCTCCGGCGGTTCCGCCTTCTGGGCCAGCGGGACGGTGCTCCCGTACATCCTGGGCCTGGAGATGACGGAGGACAACCTCGCCCTGGCCGGTGGGTTAAAGGAGGGAGATAAAGTTGTCCTGCATCTTTCCAGCGGCGTCCGGATGGTTTTCCGGGTGACCCGCCAGAGGACGGTCGCCCCGGACGACGCGACTCTCTTCGCGCAGACCCGTCCGGGCCTGACGCTGGTGGTGCTGGCAGAAGGGGACCGGCTGGCGGTAGAGGCGGATTTCCGTGAACTGCTGGAGGCGACGCCCTCGGCGACGGGGCCCACCGCCGGTCCCGGTCAGCCGGTGCAGGCCGGAGATGCCCGGGTGACCGTTCTGGAGACCCATGCGGAGCGGGGCCTCCCCGAACTCCCTGCGGGGACGGTGGCCTATTTCGTGGAACTGACCGTGGAAAATACCGGAACCTCCTCCCTGACCCCCGGCGATTTCGTGATGGAACTGGTGGATGGAGACAGCACCCGCTACCTTCCCACGCCAGCCCTGGCCGCGCGGGGGAAATACGGCCCGTTCCCGGGAGAGATTCCGGTCGGGGGAAGGGCGAATGGAACCGTCGCCTACATCGTTCCGGAAGCGATTGCCGGCCCCATGCTGACCTGGGTATTCGGCCCGCAAGCGGCGGCGGAACTGCGCGCTCGCTTCTCCCTCACCTACACCCCCCCGCCGGTAGCCATACCGCTGGCCGAAGTCACGGTCCTTCAGGCTTTCCTGGGAGAAGGGGGCGAAGTGCTGCACATCGTCGCGCTGGTGCGCAACAGCGGGCAGGGTTCCCTGGAAGTGACGGAGCGGGATATCTCCCTCAGTTCGCGCGCGGGGGGAACCGAACTCCGGGCGGCTGCCCCGCCGCTTCCGTGGACCATCGCGGCGGGAGAGGCGCGGGAAGTGGAATTGCAGTTCGCCCGCCCTCAGGCTACCACCTGTGTGGTCACCATCCTGGGCTATACCTTTGAGATTTCCGGTCTTCCCTGATTGCCAGACATTGGGGAGGAGGTGCGAGATGGCGACATTTATCCTTCTTTCCAAAGTCTCTCTGCGCAGTCCCGGCGAGATCCGGGCCCTCTCGGAGATGGATCGGGAGTTTGAGAAACGGTTGCGAGAGGAATGCCCTGAGGTGCGTCGGATCGCCAGTTACGCCCTGCTGGGCGAGTACGACTTCCTGCACATCTTTGAAGCGCCCGACGCCAAATCCGCGGCCAAAGTGGCCCTCCTGGCAAACGTCTTCGGCCACAGCACCACTCAGACGCTGACCGCCATCCCCTTTGAAGAGTTCCGGGAGATGGTGGAGAAGATGTAGGGCCCGACAGCAGGGAGTGCGCAAGGCGCTCGTTTTGGGAGGGGTCGGGCGACCCAACCGTCGCTCCGGCCCCTTCGCATATAGAGAACCGCTACCTGGCAACCGCGGGGGTAAATCAGATATGGAATACTGCGTCGTGCTGACAACGGCCGGGACGGAGGAAGAGGCCCACCGCCTGGCCGAGGGACTGGTCTCCCGGAAACTGGCCGCCTGCGTCCAGGTGATGCCCATCACCAGTCACTACGCCTGGGAGGGGCGTCTGAACCGGGACGCGGAATGGTTGCTTCTCATTAAGACGACCGTCCCCCGTTACGGCGACGTGGAGGACTTCATCCGTCAGCACCACTCCTACGAAGTCCCGGAGATCGTCCAGATTCCCATCCGGCAGGGGCTGGACCGATATCTGGCCTGGGTTCGGGAGAACACCACCCCCTGACTACGGGAAAATCTTCCCCGGATTCAGGATGTGGTGCGGGTCAAAGGCATCTTTGATCCGCCGCATCATCTCTATCTGGACCGGGTCCAGCGCCAGATGCAGGTAGCGGCGACGGGTAGCACCGATCCCGTGCTCCCCGGTGATGGTCCCGCCCAGCGACAGGGCCAACCGATAGATTTCTTCGGAGAGGACCGGCACCAGCGCCTGCCAGCGGTCGTCGGGCATATCGTCCTTGAGGGCGTTGACGTGGACGTTCCCGTCTCCGGCGTGGCCGAAACAGACGATGCGCAGACCGTGTTGCCGGGCAATCTCCTTGATCCCCCGCAGTAGCGCCGGAATCTCCGCCCTTGGGACGACTACATCCTCCATATGGTTGACCGGGCTCTCATGTTTGAGCGCGTCTATGATCGCCCGCCGCGCCTCCCACAGACGGTCGCGCGTCCGGGAATCCCGCGCCACCAGCACATCCCGCGCCCCATGGGCCAGGCAGATCTCCCCCACCGCCTCGTAGTCCGCATCCACCGCTTCTGGTCGGTTGCCGTCCAACTGGATGAGCAGATGGGCCGCGGCGTCGTCGTAGGGGACTTTCTTCTGTAACAGCCGCTCCACGGCCAGAATACTATCCTGCTCCATGAACTCTATCGTCGCCGGCAGGATGCGGGCAGCGATGATGGCGGAGACGGTGTCGGCGGCGGCCTGAAAGTCGTCGTAGGGGACCAGCAGGTCCACCCGAACTTTGGGCAGGGGCAGCAGCCGCAGGACGATTTTGGTCACCACCGCCAGCGTCCCCTCGGAGCCGATGAGCAACTGGACCAGGTTGTAGCCGGTGACGTTTTTGACCAGTTTCCCGCCGCAGGTGATGATGTCTCCCGAAGGAAGCACCGCCTCCAGCCCGCAGACGTAGTCCTTCGTCGTCCCGTATTTGACCGCCCGCGGGCCACCGGCCCCCTCGGCGATGTTTCCTCCGATGGAGCAGGAGTCCAAACTGGCCGGATCGGGTGGGTAGAACAATCCCTCCGCCTCCACTGCGCGATGGATATCCCCGGTGATGACCCCCGGCTCCACGGTGACCATCAGGTTGCGGTGGTCAATCTCCAGGATACGGTTCATCTTCTCCAGGGAGAGGACGATGCCGCCGTAGACGGGGACGGCGCCGCCGCTCAGGCCGTAGCCCGCCCCGCGCGGCGTCACCGGGATGCGCTCCCGCTGGGCCAGGCGGAAGATATCCGCCACCTGCTGCGCGGAGCGGACGTAGACGACGACGTCCGGCTGCGCCCACACGCCCACCGTCTCATCGTGGGCGTACTTTTCCAGTGCTTCGGCGTCGGTGCGGACGTTGTTTTCGCCGACGATTTCCGCCAGGACGGTGAGAATCCCGGGGGTGACTTTGTTATACTCGTACATCTTGCCCTCCTGGTGGCTATCCGCCCGCTCTGGGTGGATTGGTGGCCTGTTGGCCTGCGGCGGCAAGCACCGTCATAGCCCTGACGGGGGACTTTTCTCCTGAACAAAAGGCCGGGCACCGTGCAGTGCCCGGCCTTTTGCGCTATTCCGCCAGGACCCGTTCCGCCGCAGCCACCCCTGCGCCCACATCAAACCGGTATCCGCTGCGGGCCAGGGCCCACTCTATCGCGCCGACCGTCACCAGGACATCGGCGCCCGTCACCGCACCCATATGGCCGACGCGGAAGTACCGCTCTTTGATGACCGGATGCCGTCCCGAGGCGACGATGGCCCCGGCCTCGCTGATCAGGGGCAGCAATCGGGCGTCTATTCCCTCCGGGTAGTAGATGGTGGTGAGGGTATGGGCCGCCTTCTCCAGGCTCACCGGCACCAGTTGCAGCCCGATAGCGGTCACCCCTGCCTTGAACGCCGCGCTGATGCGCCGGTGGCGGGCGAACCGGTTATCCAGCCCCTCCGCCAGAATCTGCTCCAGGCTGACGTTCAATGCCCAGATGAGGTTGACCGGCGGGGTGCCGAAGTAGGCGGGCTGGCGGGCCTCGTATGCCTCCATGATCGGCAGCCAGTTGGTCCAGTCGGCGTAGAAACTGCGGACCGGCGTCTTGCGGCGGCGGAAGACCTCCATCGCCCGCGGCCCGGCGACGACGATCGCCAGCCCCGGCGGCACGCCCAGCGCCTTCTGCGAGGCCGTCAGGGTCAGGTCAATGCCCCACTCGTCCTGTCGCAGTTCCTCCCCGGCGACGCTGCAGACGCCGTCCACCACCACCAGCGTGTCGTACTTCCGCCCCAGATGGGCCAGGTTGCGGATGTCGGTGATGACGCCGGTGGAGGTGTCCACGTGGGTGACCGTCATCAGTTTGAACGGCCCCTTCTGAAGGGCAGCATCCACCTGTTCCAGAGACGGGACATCGCCGACGGGGGCGGTCACCTGGGTGACTTCCGCCCCGTGCCGCTCCAGGATGGCGACGAACCGGTCGCCGAAAAGGCCGGTGTTGACGACCAGCACCCGGTCTCCCGGCTCCACCAGATTCGCCGCGGCCATTTCCATCGCCAGCGTCCCCGAACCGGCGATGATGAAGGGTTGACCGCTGGGGGCTATAAAGACCTCGCGCAGCCGCTCCAGCGCCTGGCCGAAGACGTCCATGAAATTGGGGGCCAGGTGGCTGGTGGTCGGAAGCCCCATAGCCTGGAGCACTTCCGGAGTGAACTCCACAGGGCCGGGGATCATCAGGATTTTTCTGCCTTTCATTGGACTCCTCCCGAAGTGAAGTGGTTCGCAAAACGAAACGCTGCAGAAGCGAAGGCCGGGAACCACACAGAAGCACACGGCAAATAATTACCTGTGTGTTTCTGTGGGTTTCTGTGGCTCCCTCAAGCGCAGATTGCTCTCCGAACCGGGCGGAAAGAGCAGGTAATGCTCGGTGGCCCGGTCCAGATCGGCGTAAACGCCCCGGTAGGGTGGAGGGAGCAGGGCCGATAGTTGTCCCATCACCTCCTGCAGAATGGTTTCCCGGTCTCTGCGGGATAAGCGCTCGGTGTCGGCGCGCAGATAGAAGGGATATCCCACCCGCATCCAGACGCGGGTGCGCCGCAGGCGGCGAAGGTTCTGCCAGAAGTACTCCTGCCCCCAGATCGCCATCGGCAGGAGCGGCGCGCCGCTGGCAAGGGCCAGCAGTACCACCCCCGTTTTGGCCTGCTGGAGACGCCCATGACCGCTGCGGGTCCCCTCCGGAGAGATCAGCAGGGCCTCTCCCCGTTCCAGCACCGATAGCGCTTCTTGCAGTGCTACCCGGTCCACCGTCCCCCGCCGAACCGGAATTGCCCCGACAAAGTGGAAAAGCGGGGCCAGTGGCTCCTGAAAACTCTCCTCTTTCGTGAAGCCCACCACGTAGCGCGGAGTAAAGAGATAAGATAGCAGGGGGTCCAGGAAGTTAATATGGTTGATCACCAGGATCAGAGGGCCCTGACGGGGAATCCGTTCCAGTCCTTCGGCCTCCAGTTGGACGGGGACCCGGATAATCCAGCGGGCCAGTTCCTCCACAGTCCGATGAAAGATTGTGCGGGAGGCGGCCCCGGGAGTTTTTTCCGGCCCCGCCGGACCCGGGGCGATTCGGGCGAGAACTCGCCTGGCAGCGCTGGCGCGCGGGAAAGGGATGGGCGAGAAGTCGGTCATCGTCAGGGCTCTTTCGTGAACCGGGATAGCGCCTCCACCGCGGGAGGCCAGTCTTTGTGATAGCGTAGCGCGGCCCGAAGGTCATTCTGGGCGCCCTTTTTGTCGTTTAGAGCCCATCGGGCCAGCGCTCGCCAATAGTATGATTCCTCCAGTTCTCGCGCGGTGGTCAGTGTGGCATTCGCCAGAGCAACAACTTCCTCATAGCGGCCGACGGCGTAGTAGGCCCGGTAGGGGCCAAACTGATACCAGAGCATCCGCGGGGGCAATCCCAACTGGCGCGCTTGATCGTAGGCTGCAGCGGCCTCGTCGTAGCGCCCCAGCGCGACCAGGTTCGTGCCCACATTGAACCAGGCGAAACTCTCCGCGTCGGCGCAATCGGCGTAGGCAACACAGTCGGTCGGTGGGGAGAGAGCTTCCTGCCAGGCCGTCTCTAAGGCGCGGGCAATGGCGCCCTTTTCGTCCAGGTCGGATCCCAACACCCCCGCTAACTCCGAGACCCGCTCTGGGGGGTAGATGACCAGATAGAGGCGGTTGAAGACGCGCCACAATTCGTCCAGTTTCTGATAACTGACCCGCAGGTTGGGGCCGTCCAGTGAATCGTGGGTGATCATCTCCTGGGTCGTATCGTCGTACCCGATGAGCAGGCGGTAGTGGCCCAACTGGTCCCGGGCATCCCGCACGTACCAGGTCTCCACGATGACGGGGAAGCCCGCCACAAGCAACTGCTTTAACCGTTCCAGGTTCCCACCGACCCGAATAACCGCTCCCAACCCCAGGCTGCGCGCGTATTCGGCCATCTCCTCCGGGCCCACGTTTTTATCCTCCGGGTCGGGCTTGAGAACGGGGGCGATCTGCCGCTGCGTTTCCGTCCGCCCCCAGTAGGAGAGGGCCATCGCCAGCGTGGCCGGCCCGCAGTTGTTCCACCCCTGGTATTCGTGCCGCAGGCCGCCGAGGGTGTGGTGGATGGGGAGAATCGCCGTCGGCGTCGGAGAGGGAGAGGGCGTCGGAGAAGGGGACGGGGTAAGAGTGGGGGTGGGGGACTGCGTCGGTTCGGCGGCGGTCGGGGTGGGGGATGGAGGGGCCGTCGGTGAGAGGACGGGGGACGGAAGAGCGGTCGGTGAGGGAAGGGGAGTGGGGAGCGTTTCCGGGTAGGAGACCCGTCGCCATGCCTGGAGTGGGGCGGGCAGGTAATAGGCGTAGCGGCCGGGCAGGTCCCGCACCAGAGCAGGCAGCCCGATCAGAAAGCCCGCGAGGACCAGTACGCTCACGCCCAATGCCCCCCAGAATAAGGATGAACGGGACATCCTGTTATCATTATACCCCACATCCGGAAAATTGCAGCGCGGGGACATCTGCTCATTGATGAGGGTCCGGAGAGGCGGGCTGCCGAGCGGCGGTAAGGAGGGAGGGAAGGGCCACAATTTCCGGGCTGCGCAGCACCACCGCCGCGGCCAGGTACACCGCGATCCCGGCCCCCAGCGCCAGCAACGTTGCCGGGAGGATTGGCCCACCAGCAAGCACGCTCCGGACGACCAGCACCGCGCCCGCCATCGCCGCGGTGGCGGTGGCCGTGCGCGCCAGCGTCGCGCCCAGCGCCCGTCCTTCCACCCCGCCCAATCGTTTCGCCGCCACGGTCAGCAGGATCGCGACCTGCACACACGCCCCCAGGCTGTTGGCGAGGGACAGGCCGCGGTGGGCCATTAAGGGCAGAAGCAGCCAGCCGACCCCGGCGTTCAGGGCAAAACCGACCAGCGCCGCCCAGAGCGGTGTCCACATATCCCGCTGGGCGTAGAATAACCGGCTCGCCACTTCCAGGGCCGCGTGGGCAATCAGCCCCAGGGCGAAAAACTGCAGGGCTCCGTAGACCCGTTCGGTCGCCAGCGGGTCAAACGCGCCGCGCTGGAACAGCAGCATCGTGAGCGGGTGGCCCAGGAGGACCAGCCCCGCCCCGGCGGGGATCGTCAACGCCAACATCAGCCGCAGCGCCCAGGCAGCGGTCCGGCGCAACACCGCGCGGTCGCCGATGCTGGCCTGGGCAGCCAGCGTGGGGAAGACCGTCAGCCCCAGGGCGGTGCCGATGATGGTCTCCGGAAACTGCATCAGCCGCCAGCCGTACTCATACGCCGCAATGGCCCCTGGGAAGAGTTGCGAACCCAGGAAGGTGGGGAGGACGAAGTTCAGGTAAGTGACCCCCAGCCCCAGCGCCCGCGGGCCCATCAGGGCAAGCAGGGCGCGCAAATCTTCGTGGGAGAGAACGGGCCACCAGCGGGCACGGTAGCGGAGCAGGCCGGGGACCTGAACCAGGAGATGGCAGACCGTCCCCAGAATGCCGCCCCAGGCCAGGCCAAAGATGCCCCAGCGGGGGGCTAAGAAAAGGGCGCCGAGCAGACGGCCCATAGTGTAGCACAGGGGAGCGACCGCAGGGAGCAGAAAGTGCTGGTGGGCCTGCAGGGTAGCCATAGCGATCCCGCTGGCGCTGGAGATGAGGGTCTGGAGCAGGACCAGACGCATCAGTCGGACGGCCAGTTCGTGTCGGTAGGGGTCAAAGCCAGGAGCGACGATACGGATGACCTGCGGGGCAAAGATCGCCGCCAGCACGCTGACGGCCGCCACGGTCAGCAGGACCAGGTTGAGCACCACCGAGATCAGTCGCCATGCCCCTTCCCAATCCCTTCGGGTGAGACGAGCCGCGAGGATGGGGATGAGGGTGGTCGCCATCGCGCTCCCGGCGACGACGGTGAAGAGGCCGTCGGGCAGTTCAAAGGCGGCGTAATAGGCGTCCAGTTCCGCCGAGGCCCCGAACGCGCGGGCGATGGCGGCATCCCGTCCCAGCGCCAGCACCTTGTCGGCGGCGAAGAGGGAGGCCACCAGCGCGGCGGAGCGGACCACGTGGGCCCTCTCCGGCGACGGTTCGGAAGACGCTGCTAATTCGGGACCGTTGACTCCTGGCATTCAAACTGGAACAAGCAAACGGGATGGAGGGAAGACGAAGGTTGGGGCGGGCGGCCTTCGGCCGCCCGCCCCAACCCCTACCGGAATTGGCTCCGCTGCGCAACCCTTGCGGATCAACAGACCACACTCAGCGCCTGGGGGATCACCTCCAGTTCCAGTTCCCGGAGGTCGGTGGAGAGCGTCTCCCCATCGGCGTGAGCGACCTGACTCCCTTCTTGAAGGGTAATCCGTACCCGGCGGGAGCGGAGCATAATCACCCGTGAGTCTCCGACCTGGGTCCCCTTAATAAAGCGGGGTACGAAGGAGAGCATTTCCAACTGGCTCATCTTCCTCCCGATGCACAGGTCAAAGAAGCCATCGTCGGGTCGGGAGAAAGGGGTCATCATAAAGCCGCCCCCCATCCGCCGTCCGTTCATCACCGAAATCATCAGCGCGGGCTCCTCCAGAGCCCCGTCGTCCAGTTCCAGCCGGGTGAGCGGGGCGTGATAGTAGAAGAGCAGGGTGCGTAGTACAGCGACCAGGTAGGCCATAAATCCCCGCAGTTGCAGCATACGGGCAGCCACCAGACCGACCATGGCATCAAAGCCAATGCCGATGCCGTTGCCGAAGTACCGGAAGCCCCGGGCGTGTCCCACGTCCACCCGGCGGGTGTGCCCGCGGGCCAGTACCGCACACCCCTCCTCCAGGTCGGGCGGGATGCCCATACCGTAAGCGAAGTCGTTCCCTGTGCCCACGCAGAGCGCTCCCAGGGCCGCTTCTCCTTTCCCCTCCTCCTTTGCCCACATCAGCCCGTTCAGGACTTCGTTGGACGTCCCGTCGCCCCCCACGGCGACCACGAACCGGTAGCCGGAGTCCACCGCCTGCCGGGCCAGTTCCGCCGCATGCCACGGCCGTTCCGTGTAAACCATTTCAAAAGCCAGGCCGTGCTCCTGCAACATCCGGGCGATCTGAGGGGCCCGGCGTTCCCCCGCTCCCCGTCCGGCGATCGGATTCACGATGATCAAATAGTCGGACATTCCCCTGGTACCTCCTGAAGGTTTCTTCTATAGGGGATAAACCCTTTACCCCCAAAAAGATACGCGCCGGACTGCCTCAAATGTAAATGTCCAGGATGTCCCGCAGCATCGTGGCCGCGGAGGGGAGCGGCGTGGGCTCGTCAATGGCTGCCATAATGGTGCCGTAGATATCTGTGTGGTAGACGACGCCCATCTGTTTACGGCCCAGGTGGGCCAGGAAGTGGTCGCCCGGGAGGGGGGTGGGGGCGACCCGCATAATGACCGATCCGTCGGGGCGACGGTCGGTCGTCGCCAGCAGTTTGTACACCCGGCCCTGACGCCGCGCAGCCACCACGTCGGCGCCACTCAGACCGGTAATGCCCGTCCGGTCCACGTCCTCTAAACGGGCCGGGAAGTTCATCACCCCGTTGACCAGAATGACCAGTTTGGCCGCCGCGTCCCAGCCCTCCAGGTCAAAGGACGGGTCGGCCTCCAGGACACCTTCCTCGCGGGCACGGGCCTGGGCCTCGTCCCAGGAGAGGCCATCGGCCAGGAGTTCCAGGACATAGCCGGTGCAGAGGTTGGGGACGGCCTCTATGCGGTAGACGGTTGCGCCGCGCAGGTCGCGCTGGCCGATGTAGAGGGCGGGCAATCCCCCGGCGACGGTGCCATCAAAGCGAAGTTGAACGCCCCGCCGGGCCGCCAGGTCGTGCAGTTTCCGGTAGGCCAGCACCAGCGGCCCTTTATTGGGAGTGACCACGTGCATCCCGCGCTCCAGCGCCATCCGGACGTGGGTCAGTCCGGGTTCGGCTCCCTGGCTCAGGTTGACCGGCGACGCCTCGCAGAGCAGGTCGGCATCGGTCTGGGCGATCAGGTCGGCGGCGGGCTGACCGGGGCGCCCGACATCGGGCAGGTCGCCCACCGACTTGCCGAGCCTTTTGGTGGCGGCAATACGGGCCGGATTCAGGCCGGTCGGGTCGGAGGCGCAGCCGCGGCTATCGGCTACCCCCACCAGAAGCAGGCACAGGCCATAGCGGGCTTCCAGTTCGGGCCCCTTATTGGCGATCAGGTCGCAGAACCGCCGCCCCAGATTTCCCAGCCCGACCAGCAGAACACGGATTACTTTCACGAACACCCCCCGAAATTCTGATCTGCTGCCGAGAACGCAATGAGCGCAGAGCGTTTTATAGAGATTTTGTAACCGCTCAGGGTGAGTCTTCTTCCTGGCCGAATCGTTACAGGGTACGCGTGCCCCCCCGATGCGCCTCTACTTTGCAGCCTCCCGGCCGAGGCGGAACGCGGCGCGGTTGGCGTCGGCGTAGCGCGGGGGGACGCGCCGGACGATAGCCTCTTCCCACACTTCCGGCGGGGTCTCCAGCAGAGCGGAAAGCGCACCCAGGATAACGCTGTTGACGGCGCGGGCGGTTCCGGCCTGCTCGGCCAGTTTCAGTCCGTCCACCTCTATCACCCGGCCGGCGCGATGGCGTAGCGCCTGAAGGAGGGAATCCTCCGATGGGTAGACCGCGCTGCCCACGGTGACCGACATCGGGGCCATCTTCTGGCGGTTGACGACCACGCTCCCGCCGGGCCGCAGCCACTCAATCCAGCGCGCCGCCTCCAGCAGTTCAAAGGCGACCAGGATGTCCACCGTGCCCTGCTCGGCGGTCGGAGAGCCGACGCGCTCCCCCCAGCGGACGTGGCTTTCCACCACGCCGCCGCGCTGGGCGAACCCGTGGACTTCGGACTTTTTGGCCTCCAGGCCCAGGTCCAGCCCCACCTGGGCCGCAATATCCGAAGCGGTCAGGATTCCCTGACCGCCCACACCGACAAAGAGAAAGTTGACCGGCTTCACATTTCCTCCTTACGTTGACAATGGCAGATTCTAAATTATAATGACAAACTATGCGTTAAAAGTATAAATGGTAT